>NZ_JBEZBN010000005.1:0-184355 GCF_040647115.1 Streptomyces sp. NPDC044571 | reverse complement strand
GCGGGGGGGGCCCCGCGCCCCCCCCCTGCCCCCCCCCGGGGGGGCCCCGCCGGCGGTCCCGGGGGGGGCCCGCGCCGCGCCCCCCCCCCGGCCCCCCCCCCGCCACGGCAGGCCCCCCCCGGGACCGGTCGGCGGGGCTCGGTCCCCCCGCGCCTCAGCCGCGCCGACCGGCGATCACACCCCCGTCGTACGGGACCTCAGGCCCCGGACTGCGCCATCGTGCGGCGCAGGCTCAGCGGACGCATGTCCGTCCAGATCCGGCCGATGTGGTCCAGGCATTCCTGCCGCGAGCCGGTCGTGCCCTCCGCGTACCAGCCCCCCGGCAGCTCGCGGTCCGCCCGCCAGACGGAGTACTGCTCCTCGTCGTTGTGCACGACCCGGTAGCCGGTCTCGTCGGTGTCACTCATCGCTTCGGTCCTCCCGCAGTCATTCGGTCAGCGAGGCCAAGCGTGTCGTGGCGCCCGGTCCGCCCATAGGGCCAAACGCGCAGAAGGAACGGCGGTCGGTGCTGCCACTCCTTCCCTGGTGGCCCGGCCGCGCCCGGCGGGAGGGTGTGCCGCAGCCAGGGTGGCGTCCGGGAGGTACCGACAGGTGCCGGGCGTCCGACGCCGCCGGCCATGCCACCCCCTCAGGCTCAGGCCGGAAGGAGCTCCGCCATGTCGGACACCCCAGAGAACGTGCACCTGCCCACCGGCGGGTGGCGGTTGTGGGAGCACTTCGCGCTCCGCGGACCCGGCTTCCCCGCCGAGGGGGTCCTGCGCATGGCGCCGCCGGGGCTGGCCCTGGCCGCCGACAAGTTCGGGCCGGGCGACGCGCTCGCGGGCCCCGAATGGGAGGACTTCACCGCGGCGTTCGACACCGGCGCCGTGCGCACCGCCGAGCTGCTCCAGGACATCGCCGCCTCGCCCCGCTTCCGGGCGGCCGTGGCCTGGCAGAACCCGGCGGTCCTGCGGACGGGCATCGCGCCGTTCCTGAACTGGACGCCGACCGCCGCCGGCCGCACCAGCATGCCCCGCCAACGCGAGGAGCTCGTCGCCCACTACTGGCAGCGCTTCTGCGTCAAGAACGACACCATCGGCTTCTTCGGCCCCGTCGGCTGGGGCCACTGGAACCTCGCCACGCAGGGCGTCCAAATCGACCCCGGCAGCGGTTTCCTGGCCGACTCACGGGTGTACTTCGCCAGTTGGGCCATCGACGCACTGGCGAAGTCGCTGAACGCGGATCCCGCGATGCGGGCCTGGATCCCGCCGCGCCGGGTGTCCTTCGTACGGGCCGAAGGCGCAGCGGTGCACCTGCCGGGCCGGCCCCCGCAGCCCATTGGCGAGGCCGCCCGGGCCGTCCTGGACCTGTGCGACGGGACCCGGCCGGTGGGCGCGATCGCCGAGGCGCTCGGCATCCCCGTGGCGGAGGCCACCGGGGCCGTGGAGTGGCTGCTGGCCAAGCGGTGGGTGCACTGGCGGCTGGAGGTGCCCACGAGCACCTACCCGGAGCGGGAGCTGCGGGCCATCCTGGAGCGCGTCGGCGACCCGGCGCTGCGCGAGCCGGCCCTGGCGAAGCTGGCGGTACTGGAACGCGGCCGGGACTCCGTGCAGGCCGCGGGCCTGGACGCCGAGGCGCTGACCGCGGCGATCGCCGCCCTGGAGGGGGACTTCGCCGCGCTGACCGCCACCGACGCCCAGCGGTCCAAGGGCGAGCGGACCGCGCCCTGCCGCGGGCTGGTGTACTCCGACTGCCGCCGGGCGGCCACCGCTACTCTCGGCACCGCCCTGCTGGACGAGCTGACCCCGCTGGCCCAGTGCCTCACGGCGGCGCGCTGGATGACGAACCGGTTCGCCGAGAAGGTCGTCGAACGCCTCCGCGAGGTGTACGAGCGGCTGCGCCCGGCCGGCCGGGTGGACCTGGGGTCGATGTGGCTGGGCTCGCTGCCCTCCCCGTACGCGCAGGCGGGCGCCGATCTCGACGCGGTCCAGGCGGAGCTGCGGGCGAAGTGGGCCCGGATCCTCGCCGCTCCCGAGGGTGCGCGGCGGGTCCGGGTGTCGTCGGCGGACATCGCCGAGCGGGTGCGGGCCGAGTTCGAGGAGCCGGGGGCCGGCTGGTCGCTGGCCCGGTACTTCAGCCCGGACGTGCTGCTGCTGGCCGAGGACGCGGACGCGGTGGCGCGCGGGGACTTCGAGATGGTGCTGGGCGAGATGCACAGCGCGCTGAACACGATGGGCGCCTCGCTCTTCGTGCACCAGCACCCCGACCGCGAGGAGCTGATCGCGCAGACCACCCGCGACTTCCCCGGGCCGCGGCTGCTGCCGATGCTGCCCAAGGAGCTGCCGCTGAAGTGGTCGACCCGCAGCAGGCCTTCGCTGGACCGGCCCGAGGACTACTTCGTCTCACTGGTCGACGACACCGGCGACCCGCACCGGCCGCGCACCGTGCTGTGCGCCGACGTCACGGTGGAGGACCGGGACGGCCGCCTGACGGCGGTGCTGCCCGACGGGGCGGCCTTCGACCTGCTCGACGTGTACGCCAACACCCTGACGCAGCGGGTCATGGACCGCTTCACGCTGCGCCCCGAGGGCGACCACACCCCGCGGATCAGCATCGACAAGATGGTCGTGGCCCGCGAGACCTGGGCCTTCGCCGCGTCCGACCTCGCCTTCGCGGAGGAGAAGTCCGAGGCGAAGCGGTACGTGCGGGCCCGGCACTGGCAGCAGGAGCACGAGCTGCCGCGGTTCGTGTTCGTGGTCTCGCCCACCGAACCGCGGCCTTTCTACGTGGACTTCGACAGCCCGGTGTACCTGACGATCCTCGCCAAGGCCGCCCGCCGGCTGGCCCGCAAGGACCCCGGCGCCAAGCTGAAGGTCAGCGAGATGCTGCCGACGCCCGAGCAGGCCTGGCTGACCGACGACCAGGGCGCGTCCTACACCTCGGAGCTGCGCTTCGTCGCCGTCGACCAGAGCGCCGTGCAGCGGGAAGCGGAGGGCGGGCGCTGATGCGTACCTTCGTCGACGACATCGCCGCGCACGCCGCCGCCGAACCGGACCGGATCGCGGTCACCACCCCGGCGGGCGACTGGACGTACGGGCAGCTCACCGCCCGGATCGACGCACTGGCGGCGGTGCTGCGGGCGCGGGGAGCCCGGCCGGAGAGGGTGTGCGCGGTGGCGGTGGAGCGGGGCGTGGACGCCGTCGTCGCCCCGGCCGCGGTGGTGCGCTCCGGCGCCGCCTTCCTGGGCCTGGACCCGGAGCAGCCGCCCGCCCGGCTGGCCGCCCTGGTGCGCAGCGGGGGCGCCGACATGCTGCTGACCACCTCGGCCCTGGCCGGGCGGCTGGACCTGCCGGTCCCGGGACCGCCGGTGCTGCTGGACCGGCCCGGGACGGCGGCGGGTCCGGACCAAGGGCGCCCCGGACCGCCGGACGGGCGCTGCCTGGCCTACGTCAGCCACACCTCGGGGAGCACCGGGGAGCCCAGCGCCGTGCTGGTCGAACACCGCAGTCTGGACTCGTACCTGCGCTTCGTGGTGCGCGACTACGGCCTGGGCCCGGGAACCGTCGCCCTCCAGGTGGCGCCGCTCGGCTACGACGCCTCCCTGCGGGACACCTTCGCCCCGCTGCTGGCGGGCGGACGGCTGGTGGTGGTGCCGCGCTCGGCGCTGCTGCGGCCCGAGGAGTTCGGCGCGGCGGTGCGCGAGCACGAGGTGAGCGCGCTGCTGAGCGTGACCCCGTCGTTCCTGTCCTTCCTGGCCGGGCAGCCGGACGGGCAGCGCCTGTTGGCCGGGGTGCGGCTGGTGGTCTCCAGCGGGGAGTCGCTGCGGCCGTTCCTCGCCGCGGGGGGCCGGCCCCTGGTGCGGGGCCGGCTGGTCAACCAGTACGGCCCGACCGAGTGCACGATGACCTCGACCCGCCATGTCGTGCCGACCCGCCCGGACACGCGGGCGGACACCGTGGGCACCCCGATCGACGGCGTGGTCGTACGGCTGCTCGACGAGGGGCTGGCGGCGGTGCCGGGCGGGTCCGCCGGGGAGGTGTGCATCGGCGGGGTGGGCGTGGCCCGCGGCTACCGGGGGCAGCCCGCGCGGACCGCGGAGCGGTTCGTCCCCGACCCGTACGGGCCTCCCGGCTCCCGGATGTATCGGACCGGAGACCGGGCGAGTCTGGGCCCCGACGGGCTGGAGTACCTCGGCCGCGGCGACCGGCAGGTCAAGATCCGCGGCTACCGCGTCGACCCGGCCGAGGTCGAGGGCGCCCTGCTGGCCCACCCGGGGGTCACGGGGGCGGTCGTCACCTCCGACACCGACGGGCAGGGACGGGTGTTCCTCGTCGCGCATGTCACCGGAGACCTGGCGCAGACCACCGACGCGGCGCTGCGCGCCCACCTGGCCACCACCTTGCCCCCGCATCTGATGCCGCGCCGGTTCGCCCGCCTGGCACAGCTGCCCACGACCCGCGGCGGGAAGGCCGACCGCCGCGCCCTCTCGCAGTCCGGAGGCCGCTCATGACCACCGCCTTCACCACCACCGCCGCCCCCGCCACCCCCGCCGCCGCCCCTGGCAGCGCCGGCACCGCGCCCCGTACGGCGGGCGCCCCGCTGGGCCGCGCGGACGCGGAGGCCGCCGCCGTGCGGATCGCCGGCCACGTCCGGCGGACCCCGCTGTTGCCGGGCCTGCCCCACCCCGGGCGGCGGCGGGACGGCTGGGGCCTGCTCCTGAAGGCCGAACACCTCCAGTACGGGGGCTCGTTCAAACTCCGCGGGGCCGCGAACGCGGTCCTCGCGCTCGGTGCCCGCCGGATCGTCACCGGTTCCTCGGGCAACCACGGCATCGCGCTGGCCCGGCTCGCCGCGTCGCTCGGCGCCGAGGTGACCGTGGTGCTGGCGGCCGGGGCGCACCCCGCCAAGATCGCCCTGATCCGGGCGCTGGGCGCTCGGACCGTACGGGTGTCGGGCGGCGTCGCCGAACGGGAGGACCGGGCGCGGGCGCTGGCCGAGGAGACCGGCGCGGTCCTCGTGCCCTCCTCCGACCACGAACTGGTCGTCGCCGGGCAGGGCACGGTCGGCCTGGAGATCCTCGCCGAGGCGCCCGACGCCGAGACGATCTACGTCCCGACCGGCGGGGGCGGGCTGCTGGCCGGGGTCTGCCTCGCCGCGTACGGCCACCCGGTCCGGGTGGTGGGGGTGGAGCCCGCGTGCACGCCCCGCTACGCCCGTTCGCTGGCCGCAGGCCGGGCCGTACGGCTGGCGCCCAGCGACACCGTTGCCGACGGGCTGCGCGGGCAGCAGCCGGGGGCGGTGCCCTACCCGGTGATCCGCGACCGGGTCGACGACCTGATCACCGTGTCCGACGCCGAGATCCTCGCCGCCGCGACGTTCCTGCGCCGGCGCGGCGTGGAGGCCGAGCCCAGCGGCGCGGTCGCCCTGGCCGGGGCCATGCGGGTGGGCCGCGGCAACGGCCGCTCCGTCGCCGTCGTCTCCGGCGGCAACACGACGGCGGCCCTGGCGGCGTCCGTCACCGCGGCCACGCCCGCGCTCGCCACGCCCCTGCCCGCCGCACCGGCGGCACCGGAGGCCCCGGCCCACCCCTGTCTTCCGTCGCTCACCGCTGTCGTGTCCCGTACGTCCCTCGCGGCCGGCACGCCCGTCGCCGCCGCACGTCCCTTCCTGGAGGAGATCTCATGACCACCACGACCGAGAACCTGATCGCGCAGCCCACCGGCCCCGCCCTCACCGAGCTGGTCACCGGCATCTACCGGGAGACCCTGGGCGTGACCGAACTCGACGAGCACAGCGACTTCTACGAATGGGGCGGCGACTCGCTCACCGCGTTCCGGATCACCGCACGGCTGGAGGAGGCCCTCGGTGTGGAGGTCCCCGTCGCCCTCGTCTTCGCCTACCCCTCGCCCGCCGACCTCGCCGAGGTCGTCGACGCCGACTTCGTCCAGGCATGAGGGGCAGGCCATGACCGACACGTACGTGCCCGGCGGCCGTTGGCGGCTGTGGGACCAGTTCGCGCTGCGCGGGGCCGGCTTCCCGGCCGGGGGCGTGCTCCGGCTGGCCCCGGCGGGACTGGCCTCGGCCGCCGACAAGTTCCGCCCCGACGCCGGAGGGCCGCCCGACGCCGGGGGCGGGCCCGGGGCGGTGCTGTCCGGCGAGCGGTGGGAGGAGTTCGCCGGCCTGTTCGCCGATGCCCAGGTGGAGACCGCGCACGTCCTCCAGGACATCGCCCGGACGCCCGCCTTCCGGGAGGCGGTGGCCTGGCAGAACCGGCCGGTGCTCGGCTCCGGCATCGCGCCGTTCCTGAACTGGACGCCGACCGCCGCCGGCCGCACCAGCATGCCCCGCCAACGCGAGGAGCTCGTCGCCCACTACTGGCAGCGCTTCTGCGTCAAGAACGACACCATCGGCTTCTTCGGCCCCGTCGGCTGGGGCCACTGGAACCTCGCCACGCAGGGCGTCGAAGTGGACCCGGGCAGCGGTCTGGTCGCCGACTCACGGGTGTACTTCGCCAGTTGGGCGATCGACGCCCTCGCCGCGGTGCTCGACACCGATCCGGCGCTGCGGGAGTGGGTGGCGCCGCGCCGGGTGCCCTTCGTCCGCCAGGCCGGGATGGAGGTGACGGTGCCGGGCCGCCCGCTGCAGTCCCCCGGGGAGGCGGCGCGGGCCGTGCTCGCGCTGTGCGACGGCGTACGGCCGGCCCGGGAGATCCGGGCCGCGCTGCCGGGGGTGGACGTGCCGGCCGTCCTGGCCGACCTGGTGGCGCGCCGCTGGGTGGTCTGGAAGCTGGAAGTGCCGGCCGGCGCCCGCCCGGAACGGTACCTGCGGGCCTGGCTGGACCGGGTCGGGGACGCGGAGCTGCGCCGGCCCGGGCTCGCCGCCCTCGACACCCTGGAGCGGGGGCGCGAGCGCGTCCGGGCCGCCGAGGGACCCGAGGAGCTGGTGGCCGCGCTGACCGGCCTGGAGGAGGAGTTCACCGCACTGACCGAGACGGCCGCCGTCCGCGAGAAGGCGGCCGGTACGGCCCCGTGCCGGGCCCTGGTGTACTCCGACTGCCGGCGCGCGGCGACGGCCACGCTGGGCCGGACCGTGCACGAGGCGCTCGCCCCGCTCGACCCGCTGCTGACCAGCGCGGGCTGGCTCACCGCGCGGCTCGCCGATGCGGTGATGGGACGGGCGAAGGAGGTGTACGCACGGCTGGCCGGGCAGGGCCCGGTCGACCTGGCCGCGTTCTGGTTCGCCTGTATGCCGATCCTGCACGGCGCCGCCCGCTCGGAGTCGGCCGAGCTCCAGCGGGAATTCCGCAGGCGGTGGGGGGCGATCCTGGCCCCGCCGCCGGGCAGCCGCCGGGTGAGGCTGACGCTGGACGCGGTCGCGGGACCGGTGGCCGAGCAGTTCGGCGGGTCGGGCGGCGGCTGGACGGCCGCGCGCTATCTCAGCCCCGACATCATGATCGCGGCCAGTGGGGAACCCGCCGTGGTACGCGGCGACTTCGAGCTGGTCCTCGGTGAGCTGCACGTGGCGGCCAACACCCTGGGCGCCTCGCTCTTCGTCCATCAGCATCCGGCCCCGGAGGAGCTCGCCGCGCTCACCGACCGCGACCATCCCGGGCCCCGGCTGATGCCGCTGCTGCCCAAGGAGCACCGCTCCCGGCTCTCGGCCCGGATCCGGCACTCCCTGGTCCGCCCGGAGGACTACCACGTCGCCCTCGTCGACTTCACCGCCGACCCCGGCCGTCCCCGAACCGTGCTCAGCGCGGACGTGGCCGTGACCGAGCGGGTGGACGGCGAGCTGGCGGTGGTCCTGCCCGACGGGGCCGAGTTCCCTGCGGTGGACGTGTTCTCGCACGTCCTGACCACCCTGGCGATGGACCTGTTCCAGATCCTGCCCGAGGAGGCCGAGCACTCCCCCCGGGTCACCGTGGACCGGCTGGTGGTGGCCCGCGAGACCTGGCGCCCGGCCCCGGGGGGCCTGGACTTCGCCGACGAGAAGGACGAGGCGCGCCGGTTCGTACGGGCCCGGCAGTGGCGGGAGCGGCACGGCATGCCGCGGTTCGTCTTCGTGGTCCTGCCCACCGAGACCCGACCGTTCTACGTGGACTTCGACAGTCCCGTGTACGTGAACATCCTCGCCAAGGCGGTGCGCCGGATGGCCCGCAGGGAACCGGAGGGACGGGCCGTCTTCACCGAGATGCTCCCGAGCCCCGAACAGGCCTGGCTGACCGACGACCAAGGGGAGCTGTACACCTCCGAGCTGCGCTTCGTGGCGGTGGACGAGGGCTGAGCACAGGAAGGGAACAGTGACGCACAGCGGCGGCGCGCACGGCCGGATCCCGGCCGGGCGGGGCCGCCGTTGCGCGTTCTACCCCCCGGCGGCTGCGCGCGCGGCTGCGTCTTCTTCCCTACTGAGGGGGCCGCGCGGCCAGCAGTGTTGAGGAAAACACCGCTTGGAGGCCCACAGTGAAGGTTGTCGCAGCGCAGGGCGGGGCGAAGCACGGCAGCGTTGCCGGCGGGAGCCCCCGTGAGGGTGACGGGGTGTCGTTCGCGCAGCGGAGGCTGTGGTTCCTCGACCAGCTGTCCGGAGGCTCCGCAGAATCCCTGCTGCCGCTGGCCCTGCGCATCCGCGGCGCCCTCGACGTCCCGGCCCTCGAACGGTCGCTGAGCGGCGTCGTCGACCGGCACGAGGTGCTGCGCACCCGGTTCACCGCCGTCGACGGGGAACCGGTACCGCAGGTGGACGCGCCGGGCCGCACCGTGCTGGAGCGGGTGGAGGCGGCGGACACCGCCGAGCTGTTCGACCGGGAACTGGCGCGCCCCCGCGACCTGGCCCGCGAGCACCCGCTGCGGGCCACCCTCGCCCGCCTCGGGCCCGAGGAGCACGTCCTGCTCCTGGTGGTCCACCACATCGCCGTGGACGGCTGGTCCTGGGACGTGCTGCTGCGCGAACTGGCCGCCGGCTACCGCGGCGAGGCGGTGGCGGCGCCCGCACTGCAGTACACGGACGTGGCCCGTGCCGAGGCCGAGCGGCTGAGCGGCCCGCGCATGGAGCGGCTGCTCGGCTACTGGCGGGAAAGGCTGGCGGGGGTGCCCCCGCTCGCCCTGCCGGCGGACCGCCCCCGGCCGGCGTTCTGGGACGGCTCCGGGGACGTCGTCCGCTTCGAACTGCCCGCCCGGCTGGTCGACGAGGTGGACCGGGTGGCCCGCGAGCACCGCGCGACCCGCTACATGGTGCTCCTCGCCGTGTACCAGGCCCTGCTGGCGCGCTACTCCGGCCGCTCGGACATCGCCGTCTGCACGACGCTGGCCGACCGGGGGCGGGCGGAGGTGGCCGATGTGATCGGCCCCTTCGTCAACACCATCGTCCTGCGGACCGACCTGTCCGGGGAGCCGAGCTTCGCCGAGCTGCTGGAGCGGGTCCGTGCGGGCGCCCTCGCCGACTTCTCGCACGCCGGGGCGCCCTTCGACCGTGTGGCCGGGGAGGTGGTCACCGAGCGCGACCTCTCCCGCCATCCGCTCGCGCAGGCGTCCTTCACCCTGCTCAACACCGTCCCCGCCACGGCGGGCCTGGACGGGCTGGACGTGTCGCTCGTACGGACCCCGCTGACCGGCACGCCGCTGGACGTGTTCCTCGACCTGAGCCTGCGCGCCAACGGCGACATCGCCGCCCGGCTCCAGTACTCCACCGCCCTGTTCGACGCCGGCACCATGACCCGCTTCACCGAGGGCTACATGGCCCTGCTGTGCGCCGCGGTGGCCTCCCCCGAGTCCCCGCTGGCCGAACTGGCGCGGCGGATCGAGCCGCTGCCGGGCCGGGAGCGCCGCCGGCTGCTGGAGCTGGCGGGCCCGGCGGGCGAGGTGGTGGCCGCGCCGCCGTTCCGGGTGTCCGGGGAGGCGGGCGCGGTGGCCCTCGTCTGTGGGGACGAGACCCTGTCCTACAGCGAGCTGGACGCCCTCGGCGGTGGCCTGGCCACGGCGCTGCGGGCGGCCGGCGTGGGCCCCGGCACCCCGGTGGGGGTGTGCATGCGGCGCGGGGTGCGGTCGGTGGCCGCGATGACCGCGATCTGGCGGGCGGGCGGGGTGTACGTACCGCTGGACCCGTCACTGCCCGAGGAACGCCTGCGCTTCATGGCGGCCGAGGCGGGGCTGCACTGCATCCTCGCCGACGCGGCGACCGGCGAGCGGGCCGGCGGGCTCGGCCCGGCGGTGCTGCCCGTGGAGGGCGTCCGGCCCGACCCGGACGCGCCGCACCACACGCCGGATCCCCGCGACCTGGCGTACGTCATCTTCACCTCGGGCTCGACCGGACGCCCCAAGGCCGTCGGCATCGAGCACGGTGCGCTCGCCGCCCATGTGGCCGCGGCCCGGGCCGAGTTCGGCATCACCGCAGCGGACCGGGTGCTCGCCTTCTCCTCCTTCTCCTTCGACGCCTCCCTGGACCAGCTGCTGACCGCGCTCGGCTGCGGGGCCACCCTGGTCGTGCGGCCGGACGAGCAGTGGCTGCCCTCGCAGATCCCCTCGGTGGTGGAGCGGCACGGGATCACGGTGCTGAACCTGCCGCCCACCTACTGGGCCCAGCTGGCCCTCTCCCTCACCGACGCCACCGCGCGGGCGCTGGCGCCGCTGCGGCTGCTGATCCTCGGCGGGGAGTCCGTCCCGGCGGGGGCGCTGGCCGCCTGGCGGTCCGCGGTCCCGGGGGTGCGGGTGCTCAATGCGTACGGTCCGACCGAGACCACCGTCACCGCCGCCACCCACGACATCCCGGCGGACGGCGATCCGGGCCGGGTCCCCATCGGGTGGCCGCTGGGCGGGCGCCGGACGTACGTGGTCGACTCCCGCGACGAGCTCGTCCCCGTGGGCGAGCCGGGTGAACTCCTCATCGGCGGCCCGGAGCTGGCCCGCGGCTACCTGGGGCAGCCCGCCCTGACGGCCGCCCGCTTCGTCCCCGACCCCTACGCGCAGGACGGCGGCCGGCTCTACCGCACGGGCGACGTGGTACGCCGACTGCCCTCCGGGGAACTGGAGTTCCTCGGCCGGACCGACGACCAGGTCAAGATCCGCGGCTTCCGCATCGAGCTCGGCGAGGTCGAGGCCGTCCTGCGGGAGTGCCCGGGGGTCGTGGCGGCCGCGGTGGCCGTCGCCGCGGACGCCCAGGGCGGCAGCAGCCTCACCGGCTGCGTGGTGGCCGGCCCCGGCGGCCCGGTCGAACCGGCGGTGCTGCGGGCGTTCTGCGCCGAGCGGCTCCCGCACCACGCCGTCCCGGCGGAATTCGCGCAACTCCCGGCGCTTCCGGTGAACGCCTCCGGCAAGCTCGACCGGTCCGCGCTGCCGGCGGCGCTGCCGGGCCGGGACCGGGCCGCGAGCGGCTGCGAGTTCGTCGCGCCGCGCGATGCGACCGAGCAGGTGGTCGCCGAGATCTGGGCGGAGGTCCTGGGCGTCGACCGGGTCGGCATCGACGACGGGTTCTTCGACCTGGGCGGGCACTCCCTGCTCGCCACCATGGCCGTGTCCCGGATCGCGGAGCGGCTCGGCCGCGAGGTGGAGCTGCGCACCCTGTTCGAGCACCCCCGGATCCGCACGTTCGGCCCGCTCGTGGCCTCGGCCCGGCAGGCGGGCGCCGCCACCGTGGTCCCCGTGGACCGCTCGGGTCCGCTGCCGCTGTCGTTCGCCCAGGAGCGGATGTGGTTCCTCGACCGGATGTCCGACGCCGGCGACGAGTACGTGCTCTGGTTCTCCTGGCGGTTGCGCGGCGGACTGGACCGGGAGGCCTGGCAGGCCGCCCTCGACGACGTGGTCGAGCGGCACGAGGCGCTGCGGACCGCGCTGGCCGAGGTGGACGGCCGCCCGGCGCAGCGGGTGCTGGCGGGCGTGCGGGTACCGCTGCGCTGGCAGCCCGTACCGCCCGCGGCGCCCGGGGAGGACGAGGCCGCGCGACGGGACCGGGTCCGCGGGGAGGCGGTCGCGTACGCCACCGGCCGCTTCGACCTGGCGTGCCCGCCGATGCTGCGGGCCGGGGTGTGGGAGCTGTCCCCGGACGAGCACGTCGCCGTCATCGCCTTCCACCACGTGGCGACGGACGGCTGGTCCAAGGACCTGATCATCGGCGAGCTGTCCGCCTGCTACGCGGCGCGGCGGTCCGGCGGGACGGCGCAGCTGCCGCCCGTTGCGGTGCAGTACGGGGACTACGCGGTCTGGCAGCGCGACCGGATGGCGGGCGAGGTGCTGGAGCGGCAGCTGGCGTACTGGGAGCGGACGCTGACCGGGGTGCCCGTACTGGAGCTGCCCACGGACCGGCCCCGGCCCGCGGGCTGGTCGGGCCGGGGCGGCGCGGTGGAGATCGACCTGCCGCGCGAACTGGAGCCAGCTGTGGGCGCGTTGGCGCGCCGGTACGGGGTGACCCGGTTCATGGTGCTGCTCGCGGTGGTGCAGATCGTGCTGGGCCGCTGGACCGGGCAGCAGGACGTGGCGGTGGGCACCCCGGTCGCCGGGCGCGGCCAGGTGGAGCTGGAGCGCCTGGTCGGCCTGCTGGTGAACACGGTGGTGCTGCGGGCGGACCTGTCCGGCGGGCCGTCCTTCGAGGAGTTCCTCGGCCGGGTGCGGGAGGCGGTGCTCGGGGCCTTCGACCACCAGGAGGTGCCCTTCGAGCGCCTCGTGGAACAGCTGCGGCCGGAGCGGGACCCGTCCCGCAATCCGCTGTTCCAGGTGATGTTCGACGTCCAGGAGAGCGCCACCGGGGGCCCGCACGTCGAGGGCCTGGAGGTGGAGCACTTCGTCCTGCCGTGGGGTTCGGCCAAGTTCGACCTGACCGCCACCTTCCTGCTGTATCCCGACCGGTTCGCGCTGAACGTGGAGTACGCGAGCGACCTCTTCGACGCCGCCACGGTCACCCGGTTCGCCGGGCACGTCGGCCGGGTGCTGGAGTCGGTGCTCGCGGACCCGGGGCGGGCGCTGACCCGCCTGGACCTCCTGTCGGCCGCGGAGTACGGGGAGCTCACCGCGGCGGCGGCCGGCTCGCCGACCGTGTCGGCGGCGCCCCCGTTCACGGTGGCGGGCGAGCCCGACGCGGTGGCGCTGGTCTGCGGGGACCAGGTCGTGCGCTACGGCGAACTGGACGGCCTGACCGGCGGGCTGGCCACCGCGCTGCGGGAGGCGGGCGTCCGCCCGGAGGTCCCGGTCGGCGTGTGCCTTCGGCGCGGCATCCCGTCCGTGGCCGCCATGGCGGCGATCTGGCGGGCGGGCGGGGTCTACGTCCCGCTGGACCCCGGGCTCCCGGAGGACCGGCTGCGGTACATGGTCGAACAGGCCGGTGTCCGGTGCCTGGTCACCGACGACCCGGCCGCGGCCCTCGCGGACCGCCTCGCGGGGACCGGACGGCCCGGGACCGAAGGCGCCGAGGGCGGCGCCGCGGGACGGATGCCGGTGCTCCACTTCGAGGCCGTGCGGCCCGACCCGGACGCCCCCCGCCACACGCCCGGCCCGCGCGAGCTCGCTTGCATCATCTTCACCTCGGGTTCCACCGGCCGCCCCAAGGCGGTCGGGGTCGAGCACCACGCCCTCGGCGCCCATGCCCGGGCCGCCCGCGAGGAGTTCGGCATCACCGCCGAGGACCGCGTGATGAACTTCGCCTCCTTCTCCTTCGACGCCTCCCTGGAGCAGGTCCTGCCGGCGCTGACGGCGGGCGCCGCGGTGGTGGTCCGCCCCGACGTGGTGTGGTCGGTGGAGGAGCTCGCCGCGCAGGTCCGCGCCGAGGGCGTGACCGTCATGGAGGTCACCCCGTCGTACTGGGAGGAGATCGCCGCCCGGCTCGACACCGTCGCCGACGACCTCAAGAGCCTGCGCCTCGCGGTGACCGGCGGGGAGACCCTGCCGTCGGCGCCGCTCGCCCGCTGGTTCCGGTACCTGCCGGACGTACCGGTCCAGAACACGTACGGGCCGACGGAGTCGGTCATCTCGGCCACCTCCCACCTGGTCACCGGCCCGGTCGAGGGCCGCGTACCGATCGGCGGGGCCTGGGGCGAGCGCCGGCTGTACGTGGTGGACGCGCACGACGAGCTGGTCCCCGTCGGCGTACCGGGCGAACTGCTGGTCGGCGGGCCGGAACTGGCCCGCGGCTATCTCGGCCAGGCCGCGCTGACCGCCCAGCGGTTCGTCCCGGACCCGTACGGGGGCACCGGCGGGCGGCTCTACCGCACCGGCGACATCGTGCGCCGCCTGCCGTCGGGCGAACTGGACTTCCTCGGCCGCACCGACCACCAGGTCAAGATCCGCGGCTTCCGCATCGAACTCGGCGAGATCGAGGCCGTCCTCGAACAGCACCCGGGTGTGCACGGCGCGGCGGTCCTGGTCCGCGAACTGCGCGGGGACCGCACCCTGGTGGGCTACGCGGCCGGCCGCGGGCTCGACGCCGGGGCACTGGCCGAGCACTGCCGCACGCAGCTGCCCGGCTACATGGTGCCGGCCTCCTTCGTGGTGCTCGACGCGCTGCCGCGGACCGTGCAGGGCAAGCTCGACACCGCCGCCCTGCCCGACCCCGAACTGCCCGCGCCCGCCGTGTTCACGGCGCCGCGCACGCCGACCGAGGTGGTGACGGCCCAGATCTGGGCGGAGGTGCTCGGTCTGACCGAGGTCGGGGTGCACCAGGACTTCTTCGCCCTGGGCGGGCATTCCCTGCGCGCCGTGGCCGCCGCGTCCCGCCTGCGCACGGCCTTCGACTGCCCGGTCCAGGTGCGCGACCTGTTCGACCACCCGACGGTCGAACTGCTCGCCGCCGAGGTGGAGCGCCGGCTCGTCGAGCAGATCTCCGCGATGAGCGACGACGAGATCGACCTGTCCCTGACCTCCGACTTCTGATCGCCCGACGCCCCAGCCCGAGATTGGACGGAACTTCCCATGACCACTTCACAGGTCGAGTCCTCCCCGACGTCCGGCGGTCTCTCCCCCGCCGCCCGCCGCCTCCTGGAGCAGCGCCTGCGCGGCAAGGCCGGTGCCGCGCCCGCCGGCATCCCGCGCCTGGACCCGCGCCCCGAGCAGGCTCCGCTGTCGGCCGCCCAACAGCGCCTGTACTTCCTCGACCAGCTCGACCCGGGCAGCACCGAGTACCTGATGCCCGCGGCCTGGCGGTTCACCGGCCCGCTCGACGTGGCCGCGCTCGACGCGGCGGTCGCCGACCTGGTCGCCCGGCACGAGCAGCTGCGGGTCGTCTTCCCCGACGAGGAGGGCGTCCCCTCCCAGCGGGTGCTCTCCGCCGAGGGGGCGGGCCTGGACCTGGTCGAGCTGTGCGCCGCCGTCCGGGAGGGCGGTGACGCGGCCGTGACGGCGGCCGTACGGGAGCCGGCGCTGCGCCCCTTCGACCTGGCGGCCGAGCCCGCGTTCCGGGCCACGCTGCTGCGCATCGCCGAGGACGACCACGTCCTGGTGCTCGCCATGCACCACATCGTCTCGGACGGCTGGTCGCTGGACATCCTGATGCGGGACCTGCGGGAGCTGTACGAGGCAAGAGCCCAGGGCGCCCCGCCGCCGGCCGGCCCGGCGCCGATCTCGTACACCGACTACGCGGTCTGGCAGCGCGGCACCGACGAGAGCGCCGACCTCGCCTACTGGCGCAGCACCCTGGCCGGGCTGGCCCCGCTGGACCTGCCCACCGACCACGTGCGTCCGGCCACCCGCTCCTACGCCGCGGCCGTGCACACCGTCGAGCTGCCCGCGCAGCTGACCGAGGCGCTGGCCGAGGTGGGCCGGCGCGCCGACACGACCCCCTACATGACCGTGATGGCGGCCTTCCAGGCGGCACTGGCCTTCCACAGCGGCCAGGACGACATCGCGATCGGCACCGTGGTCGCCAACCGGGAGCGGCCGGAGACCGAGCAGCTCGTCGGGTTCTTCGTCAACACCCTGGTCATCCGCACCGACCTGTCGGGCGATCCCACCTCGGCGCAGCTGCTCGCCCGGACCCGGGAGAGCGTGCTGGGCGCCCTCTCGCACCAGGGCCTGCCCTTCGAGCGGGTCGTCGACGAGCTCAGCCCCGACCGGGACCTGTCGCGCAATCCGCTGTTCCAGGTGCTGTTCTCCCACACCGCCGACCGGCAGGACGGCCCGTACACGCTCGGCGCGGCGAGCGGCACGGCGGTGCCCATCGACCTGACCACCGCGAAGTTCGACCTGACGCTGGACGTCGCCGAGGACGCGCAGGCGCGGCGGGTGCGGCTGCGGTTCGTGTACCGGCCGGACCTGTTCGCCGAGGAGTCGGTGGCGCGGCTGGCGGCGCACACCGTGGCCGTGCTGGAGGCCTTCACCGGGGCCCCGGGCGTGCCGCTGAGCGAGATGGCCCTGCTGACGGAGCCGGAGATCGCCGAGCTGCTGGGTCCCGACGGCCCCGCGGCCCGCACCCCGGCCGGTGGCCTCCCCGAGGTCGCACCCCGTCTGGCTCCGGCGCGGGTGGCCGAGCAGATCCGGCGGACCCCGGGGGCCGTGGCCGTCAGCGGCGGCGGTCGCAGCCTGACGTACGCCGAACTCGACACCGCCTCACGGGCCTTGGCGCGGCGGCTGCGGGCGGCGGGGATCGGGCGGGAGTCCCTGGTGGGGGTGTGCCTGGGCCGGACGGTCGATCTGGCCGTGGCCCTGCTCGGGGTGTGGCGGGCCGGCGCGGCGTACCTGCCGCTGGACCCGTCCCACCCGCGGGCTCGGCGCGAGTTCACGGTCACCGACGCCGGGGTGGAGTGGGTGGTCGCGGACGCGGTCGGACGCGCGGCGGTAGAGGGGCTGCCGGTGGGGGTGATCCCGCTGGAGGACCCCCGGGGTCAGGTCGCGGCGCAGGAGGCCGGGGAGGACGGCCCGGCCGAGGTCCTCCCGACGGCCGACAGCCTCGCGTACGTCATCTACACCTCCGGTTCGACCGGGCAGCCGAAGGGCGTGGAGATCACCCACGCCAACGCCGCCTGGCTGTTCGACGCCGCGGACCGGCACTTCGCCTTCGGCCCGGACGACGTGTGGACCCTCGTGCACTCCCCCGCCTTCGACTTCTCCGTGTGGGAGCTGTGGGGCCCGCTGACCAGCGGAGGCAGGGTGGTGGTGCTGACCGGGGACGAGGTCCGAGACCCGGCCGCGGTGCACGCCGTCCTGCGGCGGGAGGGCATCACCGTACTGAACCAGACGCCCGCCGCGTTCAAGGGGCTGCGCGCCCACATGGCGCAGCAGGGCGAGGTGTTCGCCGACCTCCCGGTGCGCACCGTCGTCTTCGGCGGGGACGCCTTCGACGCCCGGGACTACCGGGACTGGTTCGCCGTGCCGGAGGACGAGCGGCCGGCCCTGGTGAACATGTACGGGATCACCGAGACCACCGTGCACGTCACCTACCGGCTGATCACCGAGGAGGACACGCACTCCCCCGTGTACTCGCCGATCGGCCGCCCCCTGCACGGCCAGCACGGCTACGTCCTGGACCGGGCGCGCCGGCTGGTGCCCCGCGGCACGGTGGGCGAGCTGTACGTGGCCGGCGGCGGGGTGGCCCGCGGCTACCGCAACCGGCCCGAACTGTCCGCCGAGCGCTTCCCGGCCGACCCCTTCGGCCCGGGCGGGACCCGGATGTACCGCACCGGTGACCTCGTCCGCGTACTGCCCGACGGGCAGCTGGCGTACGTGGGGCGTGCCGACCACCAGGTGAAGATCCGCGGCTTCCGCATCGAGCCCGGCGAGATCGAGACCGCTCTGCGGGTCCTGCCGGGGGTCCGGGACGCGGCGGTGGTGGCCCGGCCCGACGCGCAGGGCGGGGCCCGGCTCGTCGCCCACATGGTGCTGACCGAGGGCCGGCCGCTGGACGCGCCGGACCTGCGGGACCGGCTGCGGCTGACCCTGCCCGGGTACATGGTCCCCGCGCTGTTCGTACGCCATGCCAGGCTGCCGATCACCGCGAACGGCAAGGTGGACCGCGCCGCGCTGGTGGCGGTGGCCGCCGAGGGCACGACCGCCCCGGCCGACTTCACCGCGCCGGCCGGTGCGGCCGAGGAGGCACTGGCCGCCATCTGGGCCGAGGTGCTGGGCACCGAACGGGTCAGCAGCACGGCGAACTTCTTCGACCTGGGCGGCGACTCCATCCTGGCCCTGCGGGTGATCGGGCGGGCCCGCTCGGCGGGCCTCGGGCTGAGCGTGGCCGACCTGTTCCGGGCCCGCACCCTGGCGGACCTGGCCCGGCTGGCGACCGCCGCCGACGACGCGGGGCCGGCGCCCGTGGCGCCGTTCTCGCAGCTCGACCCGGCCGACGCGGCCCGGCTGCCGCAGGGACTGGAGGACGCGTACCCGCTGACCCTGCTGCAGACCGGGATGCTGCACGAGATGCTGGCCGACGAGCGGCGCGGGGCCTACCACAACGTCACCGATCTGAAGATCACCGTGCCGGAGGGCTTCGACCTCTCCGCCTTCCAGGCGGCGGTGGACACCGCCGTGCGCAGCCAGGACATCCTGCGGACCTCCATCGACCTCGTCTCGTACGGCGAGCCGCTGCAACTGGTGCACCGCACCGCCGAACTCCCGGTCGGCTACAGCGACCTGCGCGCCCTGGGCCGCGAGGAGCAGCGGGCGGCGGTGAAGGCCTACGTCAAGGAGGAGTTCTCCCGCCGCTTCGACCTGGCCGCCGCGCCGCTGGTGCGCATCCACCTGCACCAGCTCACCGACCACGAGCTGCGGTTCACGATCACGGACTGCCATGTGGTCCTGGACGGCTGGAGCCTCACCTCGCTGATCGCGGACCTGCTCGACCTGCACCGCCAGGCGGTGGCCCTCGGGCGCGTGCCGAGCCTGCCCGCGTCCCCCCGGTTCGCCGAGTACGTGGCGCTGGAGCGGGCGGCGGCCGAGTCCGAGGAGGGGCTGGCCTTCTGGAGCGGCCGGCTGGCCGAGCTGCGGCCCGTACGGTTCCCCCGGCGCGGCAGCGGCGCCTCCCGCGCGGGCAGTTCGGACATCGTCGAGATCCGCCGCTCCTATGCGGCGCTCGCCGAGCCGATCGGCCGCCTCGCCCGGCGCGCCGGCGTACCGCGGCGGACCGTCCTGCTCGCCGCCTTCCACCACACGATGGGCATGTTCGCGGAGCACGACGCCGACCACCCGGCCGCCGGGCACTCGATCGGGCTCGTCACCAACGGCCGTCCGGAGCTGCCGGGCGCCGACCGGATGCGCGGGTTGTTCCTCAACAGCGTGCCGTTCGGCATCGGCAGGCCCGGCCCGGGGCAGAGCTGGCTGGACCTGCTGCGCGCCGTCTTCGCGGCCGAGCAGGAGCTGATGCCGCACCGCAGGGTGCCGCTGGCGCGGATCGGCCGGCTGCGGCCGAATGAGCCCGGTCTGGTCGACGTCCTCTTCAACTACATCAACTTCCACCGGCTCTCCGGCGACAGCTGGGACGAGTCCGAGGAAATCGCGCAGACCATGTTCCCCCTCAACATCAACGTGAGCGTGGAGGGGTTCAGCGTCGACGTCGACACCACCCGGGTGGACCCGGCCGCCGCCGAGCAGCTCTCCGACGTGGTGTGCGGGCTGCTGGCGACGATGGTCGCCGACCCCGAGGGGCCGGTCACGGCTCCGCGGTTGTCGGAGGATGCGCGCCGGCGCGCCCTGGTGGACTGGGCGCGCGGCCCGGTCGTGGAGAACCCGCCGCAGCTCTTCCACGAGTGGATCGGCGAGCACGCCCGGCGCACCCCGGACGCGGTGGCCGTCGCCCACGGCACGCGCGAGCTGACGTACGCCGAACTGGAGGCCTCGGCAGGTGCCTTGGCGGCCCGGCTGCGGGAACTCGGCGTGGGGCCCGAGGTGATCGTCGGGATCTGCGCCGACCGGGGCCCGGACATGGTGCGGGCGGTGGTCGCCGTGCTCAAGGCGGGCGGCGCGTTCCTCCCGCTCGATCCGCAGCACCCCGCCGAGCGCCTCGCCTTCGTGGCCGGGGACAGCGGGATGCGGGTGCTGCTCACGCAGTCCGCGCTGGCGGGCAAGGTCCCGTTCGACGGGGAGACGGTGCTGCTGGACGCCCCGCTCGGGCAGCCCGCGCGGCGGTCGCCCGACGCCGGGACCGCCGCCGGCAACACCGCGTACGTGCTGTACACGTCCGGGTCGACCGGCAGGCCCAAGGGCGCCGCGGTGCCGCACCGCGGGCTCACGAACCTGATCCACGGCCAGCGGGACGTGTGCCGGCCCACCGGGGACGACCGGGTGCTGCAGTTCGCCTCTTTCAGCTTCGACGTGTTCGTCAGCGAGCTGACCTGGGCCCTCGCGAACGGGGCGCGGCTGGTCACGGCGCCCAAGGAGGCGCTGCTGCCCGGCCCCGACCTGGCGGCCACCCTCAACGCCCACGGGATCACCGCCGCCGCCCTGCCGCCGAGCTCGCTCGCGGTGCTGGCGGAGGAGGACGACGAACTGCCCACGCTGCGCACCATCGTGACGGGCGGCGAAGCGCCCACGGCCGAGATGGCCGACGTGTGGTCGCGCGGCCGCCGCTTCGTCAACTCCTACGGCCTGACCGAGACCTCCGTGTGGTCCTGCGGCGAGATCTGCCGCGTGGGCGGCGGCCTGCCGCCGATCGGGCCGCCGATCCGCAACACCCAGGTGTACGTGCTCGACGACGCCCTGCAGCCGGCGCCCGTCGGGGTGCCCGGCGAGATATGCCTGGGCGGGGACGCCGTCGGCCTGTACTACCTGAACCGGCCCGAGCTCACCGCCGCCACGTTCGTGCCCGACCCGTACGGCGAACCCGGCGGGCGGCTGTTCCGCACCGGCGACCTCGGCCGCTACCACGCCGACGGCAGCATCGAGTGCCTCGGCCGCCGGGACACCCAGGTCAAGCTGCGCGGCTTCCGCATCGAGCTGGGCGAGCTGGAGCACGCGCTGCGGGAGCTGCCCGCGGTGCACAAGGCGGTCGTCCTGCTCCGCCGCGACCTGCCGGGCGACCCGGCGCTGGTCGCGTACGTGGTGCCCGCGCCCGGCGCCGCCCCGGACGCGGAGGCCTTGAGGCTGGAGCTGCGCTCCCGGCTGCCCCAGTACATGGTGCCCGCCCGGTTCGTGTTCCTCGACGAACTGCCGCTGAACACCAGCCGGAAGGTGGACCGGGGCGCGCTGCCGCTCCCGCAGGAGCGCTCCGACCTCGACACCGCCTACGTCGCGCCGCGGACGCCGGCCGAGGAGGCGCTGGCCGAGGTGTGGCGTGCGGTGCTGGGCCTGCCGCGGGTCGGCGTCCACGACGACTTCTTCCGCATCGGCGGCAGCTCCCTGTCGACGGTCCGGGTGGCCGCCCGGGCCGCGGCCCGGGGCCTGGCGGTCTCGGTCCGGGACCTGATCGAGGCCCCGACCATCGCCCAGCTCGCCGCCCGGGCCGGGCGGTCGGCGGACGCGGCGCAGGAGGTCAGGTCCGAGGTCCGGCTGCGGGAGGGTGAGGGCGACCCGATGTGGTGCGTCCACCCCACCGGCGGCAGCGCGGCCTGGTACGTCGGGCTCGCCCGGGCCCTGCCGGCCGGGGTGCCGGTACGGGCCTTCCAGGCCCGCGGGCTGCTCGGCGGGGTCGACCCGACCACGGTGGCGGGCATCGCGGCCAACTACGCCGCGGAGATCGCCGCGCACGGGCGGACCGGCCCGCACGACCTGTTCGGCTGGTCGATGGGCGCCAACCTGGCCATGGAGATGGCGACACGGCTGCACGAGGCGGGCCACACCGTGGCGCCGCTGACGCTGATCGAGCCGTACCTGCCCTGCCCCGCCTCCCGGGAGCGGCTCGCCGCCGTCGGCCGCGACATGGAGGAGGGGCTGCGGCTGCGCGACCGGGTGCGCGCCCTGGCGCCGTCGGCCGAGCGGGAGGCG
Organism: Streptomyces sp. NPDC044571; assembly: GCF_040647115.1. Lineage (NCBI taxonomy): Bacteria > Bacillati > Actinomycetota > Actinomycetes > Kitasatosporales > Streptomycetaceae > Streptomyces > Streptomyces sp. NPDC044571. The sequence continues at coordinate 162,555 of NZ_JBEZBN010000005.1, read as the reverse complement.
GCGACCGCCGAGCTCACCGCGCTGCTGCTCGGCGCGGGCATGGGCGCGGACGAGGCGGCCATGGTGGAGAACGCCCCGATCGAGGTGTGGCACTCGCTGCTCACCGCCCTGGCCGGCTACGAGCTGCGGCCCTACCCCGGCCACGTCCACCTCGTGGTGGGCAGCGCTGCCGCCGGCCTCCCCGAGGGCGAGCCGATGCCCGGACTGGACGTGGGCTTCCGGGAGTACGTCGAACGCTGGCGCGGGCTGGCCCTGGGCGGGCTCACCGTCCACGTGACCGAGGGAGACCACATGTCGCTGATGTCCGAACCCCTGATCGGCACGACCGCGGCCCTGCTGCACTCGATCCGGACGGAGGCCCGGCGATGACCACCCTGACGACGATGACGCAGACGACTGCGACGGCGACGGCGGCACCCGCCTCCGCGCCGGCCGGCTTCACGGAGCGGTACCTGCTCGACCCCGCCGTCAACGCGGACCCGTACCCGTACCTCCACTCCCTGCGCGACCACGATCCGGTGTACTGGAGCGCCATGCACCGCGCCTGGCTGGTGACGGGCCATGCCCAGCTGATGCACTGCCTGCGCGACCCGGCGGTCTCCGCCGAGCGGGTGCGCCCGCTGATGGACGCCGTACCGGAGGGTGCCCGAGAGGACGCCGAGCGGGCCTTCGCCATCCTGTCCCGCTGGATGGTGTTCAACGACCCGCCGCAGCACCGGCGGCTGCGCCAGGTGTTCCAGGAGCAGTTCGCGGCCCGCTCGATCGGCCGCTACCGCACCTTCGTGGAACGCGCCACCCGCGCCATGCTCGCCCGGCGCGCGGTCCCCGGCCGGACCGGCGACCTGGTCGCGGACATCGCCCGGCCGCTGCCCGCCCTGGTCTTCGCCCGCTGGCTGGGCGTACCCCAGGCGCACGGGCCCTCCTTCTGGTACTGGAACGCCCGGGTGGGCGACCTGGTGCTGGGCGCCGCCCAGGAGGAGCGCGAGTACCGCACCTCGCTCCAGTCCCTGGTCAACCTGGACGACTACCTCGCCGGCCTGGTCCGCGAACGCCGCGCCGACCCCAAGGACGACCTGATCAGCGCCGTGCTCGCGGGCGGCCGGATCGGCACGTCGGTGAGTGAGGAGGAGTTCGTCGGGATGCTGACCCAGATGGCCTTCGCCGGCGGCGAGACCACCAGCAACCTCATCGTCAACGCCGTGCTGGCCCTGCTGCGCCATCCACAGGAGCTGGCGGCCGTACGGGAGGACCCGGCGCGGGTGTCGATGGCGGTGGAGGAGGCCCTGCGCCACGACGGCCCGTCGAAGATGTCGATCCGCACGGCCGCCCGGGACTTCGACCTCGACGGCCACCCGGTGCGCTCCGGCGACCGGATGTTCCTGGTCACCGCGGCCGCCAACCGGGACCCCGAGCGCTTCGCCGATCCCGACCGGTTCAGCGTGCTGCGCGGCAGCGCCTCCCACCTGGGCTTCGGCTTCGGGGCGCACTTCTGCATCGGGGCGGCGCTGGCCCGGCTGGTCGCGGGGGCGGTGGTCGACGTGCTGGTGCGCGAGTACCCGGACCTGGAACTGCTCGAACAGCAGCTCACCTGGCAGCCCTCGCTGCTCAACCGCGCGCTGACCGCCCTGCCCGTCCGCTACTGAAAGGCCCCTCTCATGGCTACCACCTTGGCGGGCGCGGGATCACGGCTGCGCGCCCCCGCCCGGCTGCCGTCCTTCCGCCTGCTGTGGCTCGGGCAGTCCCTGTCCCTGCTCGGCGACGGGTTCAGCTACATCGCGTTCGCGTGGATCACGCTGGGCCTGACCGGGTCCACCCTGGCGCTGGGCTACGTCCTCGCCTTCCAGGCGGTGCCGCGGGCCCTGCTGACCCTGGTCGGCGGCTCCCTGAGCGACACCTGGTCCCCGCGGGCGCTGATGAAGTTCTCCAGCTGGGCCCGGGCCGCCCTGATGGCGGCGGTCGGGCTGGCCGGCACGACCGGTTCCCTGACGCTCTGGATGCTGTGCTGCGCCGCCGCCGCCTTCGGCGCCGTCGACGCGTTCTTCCAGCCCGCGCGGGCGTCGATCCTGCCGTCGGTGGTCGACGAGGAGCTGCTGGCGCCGGCCAACGCCCTGCTCGCGGTCGGCACCAAGGTGGCGGCGGTCCTGGGGCCGGCCGTCGGCGGCATGGTGGTGGCGTTCAGTGACGCGCCCGTCGCCTTCCTCGTGGACGGGGCGTGCTTCGCGCTCTGCGGACTGTGCATCGCGGGGATACGGCCCCCGGCGCGGCCCGCACCGGATCCGGAACCGGGGGACGCGAAGGCGGCGGAACCCGCTGCGGCGCCCGCCCCGCTGACGGCCCGGATGCGGGAGGGGCTGCGCTACGCCCTGGAGGACCCGCGGATCCGCACGATCCTGGTCGTGGACGCGGCGGTGACCTTCTGCCAGTCGGGCCCGTTCACCGTCGGCTTCGCCACCCTGGCCAAGATCGACCTGCACGGCGGTTCCACCACCCTGGGCCTGCTCAACGGCGCCCTGGCCGGCGGGGCGATGCTGGGCACGCTCGTCGGCGGGTCACTGGCCGGCCGCCCCCGGGTGGGCCTGCTGATCGCCGCGCTGGCCGGCTGGCTGGCGGTCGGCACGGCGCTGCTGGGCCTCGTCGGCAACACGGCGGCGGCGCTCGCCACGGTCCTGGCGATGGGCTTCGGCATGGGCTTCCAGGGGGTCTTCGGGATGAGCTGGATCCAGCGCAACATCCCGGGCTCCGTGCTGAGTCGCGTCATCGCGGTGGACATGGTCATCGGCTACGGGGTGGCGCCGCTCTCGCTGATCGCCTGCGGGGCCCTGGCCCACTCGGGCAGCGCCCCGATGTTCACCCTCTCCGCCGTGATCCTCTCGGTGACGGCCCTCGGGATCCTGGCCTCGAAGACGGTCCGCGGGATGCGCTGACCGGACGGCCGCAGCGCCGCCCCGCCCCCGGCGGGGCGGGGCCCGGTCTCAGGACTCCAGGGACGCCGACAGCTCGCACAGCGCCGCCCGGTTGGCACGGCCCGTCTTCGTGCCGAGGGCGGCGATGTGCTTCTCGACCGTACGCGGCGAGATGTAGAGCCGGTCGGCGATGTCCTTGTTGCCGAGCCGCTCGGCGAGCAGCTGGAACACCTCGTACTCGCGGACGGTGACGCCCTGGGAGCGCAGTACCTCCGGGATCCGGCTCGAACCGGTGCGGCGCTGGTGGACCGGGGCGCCCATCCGGCGCAGCCCGGCCCGGCAGGCGCCGGCGACATCGGCCACCCCGCCCTGGTGGAAGTGCTGTTCGGCGCGGCGCAGCCAGGCCACGGGCTCGCCCCAGCCGTCCTCGAACGCCGCGTCCGCGATCAGCCGCAGGCCCAGGTGCAGGGCGGTGGCGTACGGCTCGGCGGCGCGCAGGGCCTCGGCCACGCAGGCGCCCGCCTCCTCGGGGCGGCCCTCGCGGCCGTGCACCACGGCGCCGGCGAAGTGGACGAACTGCCGGTTCCAGCGCATGCGCCCGGGGGCGGTGGCGGCGATCTCCTCGTACGCGGGGCGCCCGGCGGCGCCGGAGAGCACGTCCAGGAGCAGACCGATGCCGTAGCGGCCGCTGAGGTAGTAGGTGCTGGGGTTGGTGCTCTCCAGTTCCGCCACGGCGCGCAGTTCGCGTACCGCGCCGGGCCGGTCCTCCTCCATGAGCGCGCAGAAGGCCCGGGCCAGGCCGCGGGTGAGCGGTTCCTCCTGGGATCCGGCCCCGTCCCACTCGGCGAAGGCGGCCAGCGCCCGGTCCATGGCCGCGCGCTCCCCGCGGTGGGCCGCCAGGCTGGCCCGGGCCATCAGGACGTACCGGGTCGCCGGGGCCAGCCGCAGCCGCTGTACGACGGCCAGGCACTCCTCGGCACACCGCTCGGCGGTGGCGAAGTCGCCGCGCAGGACGGCGTCCAGGATCATGATGCCGTCGATGGTGTGGACGATGGTGGCCGAGCCGAGCCGCAGGGCCTCGGCGCGGGCGTGCAGCAGCGGGGCGGTGTTGCCTTCGGTGAGCCAGTTGTTGCCGCCGATGCGGGTGAGCGCGTACATCCGCTGGAGCGGGAGCTGGTGCTGTTCGGCGGTGTGGAGGGCCGATTCCAGCAGGGCGGTGGCCTCGTCGAAGTCGCGTTCGCGGGCGAGGGTGGCCAGGAGTTCCCAGGCCTGGCAGACGACCGTGGCCAAGCCGTGCCGCTCGGCGGCGAGGAGGCCGGAGTAGGCGAGTTTCTCGGCCAGTTGGGTGCGGTCCGGGCCGGGGGTGTCGAGGGCGAGGTAGGCGGCCGTCACGTCGATGGAGGCGGTGCTGCGCTCGTCGGGGTTGCCGCCCAGGAGTGCTCTGGCCTGGGCTATCTGTCTATTGCCGTCCTCCCAGCGGCCGGCGGTGTGGGCCACCTTGGCCAGGCGGGTGTGCAGGGCGGCGAGCCGGGTGGCGCCGAGCCCGCTGCCGACGAGGGTGTGCATGTTCTCGGCGAAGCTGAAGGCCCGTGCGAAGTCACCCGCCTCGGCGAGTGCGGGCAGCAGCGCCTCCAGGGCGACGGTACGGCCGGCGGCGTCCTGGCTGTCCGCCAGCAGCCGTTCGGCGCGGCTGAGCAGGGTGACCGCCGAGCCGATCGCGCCGGCCGACAGCGCCCGCAGTCCGGCGTCCGTGAACAGGGTGCCGGCCTCGGCGTCGTCGCCCGCCTGGGCGCGCAGCTCCGCGACCAGGGGGCACCAGTCGCCCTCCAGGTCCGGGTAGAGCGCCTGGACCGCGTCGGCGGCCTGCCCCGACATCGCGGCCCGGTTGGCCGGCGTGAGCTGGGTCAGCAGCGCCTCGGCGGTGAGCGAGTGCCGGAAGGCGTACCAGTCGGGGGCGGGCTCGTCGGGGACGACGAGCTGGGCGGCGACGCCCGCGTGCAGGTGGCTGAGCAGGCCGCGGTCGTCGATGCCGGTCATCCGCTGGAGCACGGTCAGGGGGAAGCGCCGCCCGATCACGGCGGCCGCGGACAGCAGGGTCAGCCCCTGGGGCCCCAGCCGGTCGATGCGCCGCAGGATGCCGCGGGCCAGGGCGGTGGACACGTCGCTGCGCAGGTCGCCGACGACCCGCCAGCCGTCCTCGGAGCGGACGAGGGCGCCGCTGCCGATCATGCCCTGGAGGAGCTCCTCGGCGAGGAAGGGGCTGCCCGCGCTGTCGTCCCACAGCCGTTCCAGGGCTTCGGCGGGGACCAGTTCGGGTTCGGTGTCCAGCTGGGCGGCGATGAGCCCGCAGACCTCGGTGCGGGTGAGCGGGGCGAGTTCCAGTACGGTCCCCACGCCGCGCCGGCGGGCCGAGTCGGCCATGTCCAGCGCGTCGCAGGGCTCCGTACGGATGGTGGCCAGGAGCACCACGTTGGTGTACTCCAGGTTGTCCACCAGGTACTCCACGACCGCGAGGGTCTCGGGGTCGGCGTCGTGCAGGTCCTCCAGCAGGAGCAGCTGGCCGTGCTCCTTTCCGGTGGCGATGAGCAGCCGCAGCACGGCCTCGCCGAGGATCACCATGGAGCTGTTGTCCTGGGCGTCGCTGCTCCAGTCGGGGATGATCCTGCCCAGCGCCGGCCGGTAGGGCCCCAGCGGCAGGTCGTCCAGCGGTTCGCCGCTGCGGAACAGCGACATGAGCGCTTCGGTGAGTGGCCGGAACGGCACGGTGGGGCCGGTGGTGCTGCTCCGGCCCCGCAGTGCGCGCATGCCCGTGCCGAAGGCCATGCCGACGGCTTCGGCGGCGAGCCGGGACTTGCCGATCCCGGCTTCGCCGACCAGGAAGACGACCCTGCCGCGTCCTTCGCCCGCGTCGGTCAAGGCCTGCTGGATGTCCCGCAGTTGCGAGTCACGACCGACGATGTACCGCGAACGGGAACGCATGAGCGCAATCTAGTTCATGCGTACGGGGCTCCGTGCGGCGAAAGTTGGCCTTTTCCGATGCCTTGCGAACAGGACGCGGGAGGGGACGGCCGCCCCTGCTACCAGGAGACGTTGGGGGCCGAGACGCTGGTGTCGATCGTGCTCAGGGTGATCACGATGCCGCTGGTGAGGACGACACCGGCCAGAGCACGGGCCCGGGCGCACGCCTTGTTCCGTCCCGACAGGGTGATCCCGCCGGCCGGGTCCTCGACCCGCGTCTCGGCCTCGATCGCCTCGGCGGCCGTCACGGACTGGGCGTTGACCTGGGTCTTCTGCATGGTGGTGAGTACCTTTCTCGTTACCTGATGGGAGTGGTGCTCGGTGCAGTGGTACGTGGTGCCGTGACGCTGGTCAGCAGGTGGTGCGGGACGGGCCGCCCGCTACCGCGGGGCGGCGCGGTCGAGCAGCAGGACGGAGGGGACCGCCTCCGGGAAGCCCAGCCGGAGCAGGGCGTACCCGATGCCGGAGAGGCCGGTGAGGAGGCCCGGGGACGGGACGTGGTCGGGGGTGCCGCAGCGGCGGCCGTGGTCGTCGAGCCGGCCGAGCACCTCTCCGGTGCGGCGCACCAGCGCGGACCGGGCGGCGTCGTGGCCCTGTCCGGCGAGGACGCCGAGCAGTTCCAGGGAGCCGAACGCGCCGTGCCGCAGGCTCAGGTCGGGGCATTCGGCGGGCGCGGCGTCCAGCAGCGTGACGCACCGGTCGATTTCGGCCGCCGGGAGCGGGCCTGCGGCGCCGAGCAGGCCGGGGCCGAGGCCCTCGGCGGCGGACAGCGCGTCGGCGGCGGCCAGGGCGGTGCCCGCCAGGCCCGAATGCCAGCCGAGGTCGGTCGGGCCGGGCCGGCCGGCCCGGCGCAGGGACTCGTCCAGCGCCCGCCGCAGCAGCGCGGCTCCGGCGCGGGCGTGGGGGGCCGTGTCCGGGGCGACACCCGGAGGCTGCCCGGACGGCTGGGCGGACGACTGCCCGGACGGCGGCTGGGCTGCGGCGTAGCGCAGCAGGGCCCAGCCGATGCCCGCGTCGCCGTGGGCGAAGCCGGGGGGGCCGGGGTGCTGCCGGCCCGCCCGGACCAGCAGCCGGTCGGCGAGCCGTCGGGCCGCCCCCACCACGGCGGGGTGCCCGTACGTCCGCTGCACCGCGACGGTGGCGGCGAGGGCCCCGGCGAGGCCGTCGGCGAGGTCGACGGAACCCGCGGGGTCGGCCTCGACGGCGAGTTCCAGGGCGGCGAGGGCGGCGGGCAGGCAGGCGGCGAGGCCGCTGCTGTCGCCGTCGCCGTCGCCGTCGCCGGAGTGGTCGAGGAGGGCGGCCAGCCGGGCCGCGGCGTAGAGGATGCCGCCGAGTCCGTGCAGGGCGCCGGGGCCCGCGGCGGCGCTCAGCGCCGGGTCCGCGGCCATCGCGGACAGCAGCCCGGGCAGCGGGCGTACGGCCTGCCGGGCCAGCGCGGTGTACCGGTCGGCGCCGGTCAGGGCTCCGAGCTGGGCGAGGAACAGCGCGACCCCGCAGTAGCCCTGGGCGAGGCCGCCGCCCATCGGCAGGACGGCCCAGTGCTCGGCGGCCACCTCCTCCAGGCCCAGCCAGTTGACGCGCCCGTCGCCGTGGACGGCGCGGGCCGCGATCTCGTCGGCGATGCCGCAGGCCGCGGCGAGCAGCCGGGAGGGCTCGGGTACGACGGCCGGTGCCACCCTTCCGGTCAGGGCCGAACGCGGTCCGCCCACACTGAGGTTGGCGCCGGTGACGGCGAGCGTCGCCGAGATCACCCACTCCTGGTCGTGGCGGTCCACCTCGCCCATGGCGGCGATCTTCTCGCGGGCGGCGCGCAGGCTCGGTGCGGGCAGCACCCCGTCGAGGAAGGTGCCCCGGGAGGTCTCCAGCGAGGTGTGCGCGGGGTGGTGGAAGAAGAGCGGCACGTCCCCGCACCACAGGTCGGCGATCTCGTCCTCGATCAGCCGCTGCCGGGCCGGGTCGTGCTCGGACTCCGTCCAGAGCACGGCGAGCACCGCGTCCCGGGTCAGCGCGTCGTGCAGCACGTCGGGGTGGGTGGACTCGTCCAGCAGGGTCGTGTAGAGGCGCGTGGAGCGGGCGATCAGCCGCCCCGGGCTGGTGGCCCAGCGGGCCAGCAGCCCCGGCCCGGTCCCGTCGCCGAGGAGTTCGGTGCGGTGGGTGGTGATCGCGTCGTACCCGGCGCGGAAGCCTTCGAGCAGCGCGGCGCGGTGGTCGGCGTGGCCGGCCGTCCTGTGCTGCGGCAGCGGCCGGTTCTGGCCGGCCGGGCTGGCGATCCGGCCGCGCAGCAGCCGCATCTCGTCCGTGCCGACGGCCTCCCAGCGCAGCCCGTCGCTCGGGTAGGAGCCGCCGTCGGGGCCGCCGAGGGCCGAGATGTCCATGGCGCCGTTCTCGCCGATCAGCAGGCTCGGCAGCAGGCAGGTGCGGTACACCGAGGCCGCCAGGGCCTCGGCCGCCGGGTCGGAGCCGCAGGTCACGGCGGCGGGCAGACCGGCGTGCAGCAGGGTCTCCGCGTCGACCAGGACCGGCTGGTCACCGCAGGCGATGACGTTCTCGTAGTGCATGTCCACGCCGTCGATCGCGTAGAGCAGGGCGAGCAGGGCGCCCTGGCGCCGGTAGAACCGGTCCAGTTCGGAGGGCGACCGGCACCAGCCGTGCTCGATGAACTCCAGCCAGCCGTACCCGTCGCGGCGCAGCGAGCCGGGGGTCCGCAGGCCGAGGCCGGGCACCTTCCCGTTGGCCCAGCCGACCGCCTGGTCCAACAGGGCGTGCTGGCCGAGGGGGCGCGGCTTGTAGACGACGGTGGCACCGCCGGCGAAGTGCAGCAGGGCGACCGACCGGTTCCGCTGGTGGGCGTCGCCCCGCCCGAGGTCCACCCGGACGAGCGGGCCGGGATCGCAGCCGCCCAGCAGCTCCGCGGTGATCTCCCGGCGGTCGGCGGAGAACCGCTCCAGCAGCTCCACCGCGGCCTCGACCGCGTACCCGCAGGTCTGGCCGAGCATCCGGGCCAGCACCGGGTAGCGGGCGAACAGCCGCTCCAGGCCCGGTCGGCTGCCGACGTGGGCGAGGAAGGCCGCGAACCGCTCCCGGGGGGTCTCCCCGCGCAGCAGGCCGGCCGTGCGGGCCCGGTGGAGTTCCTTGACCAGGGTCCGGGCGGCCTGCCGCAGCAGCCGGTCGCCGAGCCGCTCCTCGAAGGCCGCCCGCACCGCGGCGAGTTCGGGCCCGGCCGGTTCGGTCCGCGCGGCCACCTCGGCCCAGGCGGACGCGATCAGGGGGCGCAGCGCCGGCAGGAACACCTCGGCACCGCCGGCGCGGTCCTCCGTACGGCCGGGGACGCCGCCCTCGGCGCCGTCCCCGGCACGGCCCTGCGCCGGGAGTTTCCGCGGCGCCCCGGCCACCACGTCCTCGATGTACCGCGCCCACCGCGGCTTGGTGCTGCGCCCGGCCAGCCGGCCGGGCTCCTCCGCCGCGAGGGCGTACGCCGCCTCCTGTGCGGTCCCGAGACCCGCCAGCCGTGCGGCGAAGCCCTCGGTGTCTCCCAGGGACCACGACGCCGGTCGGGTGTGGGGGGCGTCGGCCGGGGCGGGTGCGGGGGCACCCGGGGCGGCGAGCCGCTCCCGCAGGTTCAGGGCCCGGGCCCACCAGGAGTGGGTCAGGCCACCGACCCGGGTCTCTTGGGCGGTGGTGGCGGTGTCAGTCACGAGAAGAAAACTCGCAGAGCGCGGCGTCCCGCACATGGGGGCCGTGCCCCCATATTCCGCGGACCGGCCTCCACGGGGGCCGCGGACGCCCCCGTGAGGGGCGGGTGGTGCGGGGGGACACCGGCCCGCCCCACGCCCTTTCGACCTGCGGCTGCGCCGCGGCGGCGGTGCGCGCACCGGGCCGTCTTCACAGGATCCGCGCCCATCGGGGCGCACCTTCACAAATGTGGGGGCCACCGCCCGATGCCGGCTGCGCACCGGCGGACCCAGTCTGGGTGCAGTGCCCCTTCCGCCGTCCGGCACCCCGGCCGGCGGATGATCATCGGAGGACCTGGTGGGAGAACCCGTCCCTGTCGACGTCGTCGCATTCGACCCCGTGCTGGAAGCCGGGACCAAGAGCACCCTGTCCGGCTGCCCCGAGGTGTGCCTGACCGCCGCGGGCACGCAGCCGCGGGTCGTGGTCATGACGGTGGACCAGGTCGGTCGGCCGGAGCTCGACGTCCTGCGCACCGTCCGCGACACCCCGGGCCGCCCCGAGGTGGTCCTGGTGGCCGGCGAGCTGGCGCCGGAGGGCGCCCTGCACGCCATAGCCGCCGGCGCCCGCGGGCTGCTGCGCCGCCGGGAGGCGGACGCCGTCCGGCTGCCGCGGGCCGTACTGGCCGCCTCGCGCGGCGACTGCACGCTGCCGCCGGATCTCCTGGACCGGCTGCTGAAGCGCTCGGCCGCCGGCGGACCGGCGGAGGACGGCTCCCCGGACCCCTGGGGCGCGGCGGGGCTCAGCGACCGGGAGCGCAGTGTGCTGCGCCTGGTCGCCGACGGCCACGAGACCAACGAGATAGCCAAGCAGCTGTGTTACTCGCCGCGCACCGTGACGACCGTCGTCCACGACATCACCCAGCGCTTCAGGCTGCGCAACCGCGCCCACGCGGTGGCCTATGCCCTCCGGGTGGGCCTGCTGTGAGCGCCGTCGCCGAACTCACCCGCACGCGGAGCGCCGCACCGGCGGACCGGCTGAGCCTGCTGCGGCAGGCCGGGGACGGCCGGATGCCGTACCCGGCCCTGGTCCGCCTCCTCGGCGCCGTCGCCGCGGAGCCGCCGGCCCGCCCCGCAGCGGCGTCGCAGACCCCGCGCCTGACGGCCCGGCAGACGGCGGTGCTGACCTTGATGGCGGAGGGCCACGGCAACGCGGTGATCGCCCGCACGCTGTCGTGCTCGGAGCACACCGTGAAGAACGTGATCTACGAGCTGATGTCCCGCCTCCAGGCCCGCAACCGCGCCCACGCGGTGGCCTGCGCGGTGCGTCACAGCCTCATCTGAGGTGTTGTCCGGAAAGGCGCCCTTGCACGTCGCGGCGCGGGTGTACGGTCATCGCTCAAGCGGTGGGCGGGGCACGGGGGTTGGGGTGGAATGAGCGACAGTACCGGACGTCCGGACGGCGACGTCGGCCGCCCGCGCGGCGAAGACGGCGGCCGGAGCGTCGATGTCCGCCGTCGGGTGGAGCAGGTCGCGCTGGGCCTGATGGCCACGTCGGGTGTGGTGGTCCTGCTGGCGGACCTCTTCGGCTGGCTGGACGCGCTCGCCCCCGGAGGCGCGCTGCCCAAGGTCACGTTGCTCATCCTGAGCACGGTCACCGTGTTCCTGCTCATGGAGCTCGAACGGCTGAAGAAACTCGACGCCGTCGACGACCGGGTCAGGAACCTCGGCCCCGACGTGGGGCGGAAGGTCTCCGCCCTGGAGGAGAACGTCGGCACGAAGTTCACCGCCCTGGAGACCAGGGTCGGCACCCAGATCACCACCCTGACCGCGAACGTCGAGGCGCACCTGTCCAAGCTGGACATCGACGCCATCGCGCAGCGCCTCAAGCGGCAGCACTACGGCGGCGTGGTCGGGATCCACAGCCGCTTCCCCGAAGACGCGTTCACCGGCCTGCTGGAGCGCGCCGCCGACGAGCTGGTGATCCTGCAGACCTGGATCCCCAACCTGCACCACCTCCGGTCCGCCCTGCACAAGGCGATCACCGACCAGCAGGTCCACGTACGCATCCTGCTGCTGCACCCCGCGTCACCCGTGGCCGGGCTGCGCGACGAGGCGCTCCGGGCGGTGCGGGATCCGGCCCTCGCCGTGAACGTGCGGGCGAGCGTCGAGAGCTGCCTCGCCGGACTGGCCGAACTCAACAGGGCGCTCGCCCCGGGGAACCGCAACCGCCTCCAGGTGCGTCTCTACAACTCCCTGCCCTCCATCGCCGTGTTCAAGATCGACGAGCGTTTTCTGGTCAGTTCGTTCCTGCACGGCCAACTCGCCATCGACTCGACGCAGATCGAGATCGACGGCGGCGACACGGTGATGGGCGAGGAGGTCCAGCGGGAGCTGCGCACGCTGTGGAGCATCGGCGCGGATGTGGACCTCCTCGACTGGCGCACGTCGGTGGCCGGCATCAGCCTGTGATCCACGCCCGTGATCCACGGAAAGGTACCGTCATGCACGATCTGCACGCTCTGGACGCGTTCGAGGACGCACTGGTCGAGCGGTTCAAGGAACACCCGGTCCTTGCGAACGTCGCAGCCCTCCCGGACGAGGACTTCGCCGCACTCCTGCTCCAGCGGCGCTTCGTCTCGCTCGCCTTCACCCCCTCCTACGACCTCGCGATCGACCTGCTGCGCGACGAGGCGGGGCTGCGGATCGCCCGGGTCATCCTGCGCGAGGAGTACCCGGACGACGGCCACGGCCACACCCCCTCGCACCGCGAGGACATGACGGAGGACCTGCGCCGCCTCGGGATTTCCCGCCCCGCCCTGGTGGCCTCGCGGCCCACGGCCCGGACCCGGCAGGTCATCCAGGACACCCTGGAGCTGATCGCCGACGCGGGCGGCCACCCCGACGCCGACCTGCGGCTGCTGACGATCCTGCGGTTCTGGGGCGAGGTGCTGGTCTCCGTCGAGTACGGCCGGCTGTGGGAGCGGATGGCCCCGATGCTGACCGAGGGCGGCAAGAACCGCTCCCGCTTCTACTACCCGCACCACGTCCACGACGCGAAGACCCACTCGCTCGCGACGCTGTCCCTGCTGTCGGGCTCCCACTCGGACCGCCTGGCCACCCGTGTGACCGAGCTCCTCGCCCACGAGGAGTCCACCGCCGGCTTCCGCGAGCTGGAGGAGCGCGCCCTCCACCTCAAGACCGCCTTCTACGACCAGTTCCTCCCGGCCCTGGACCGCGTCGCGGTCTGAGCCGGGGAGCCGGCGGGGGCGAACCCTTCGAACGCGTCCTGACCCCCGGCGCACGCGACCGCCGGCGTCAGCCCTCGTCCGGGGTCAGGCGCAGCGAGATCGAGTTGATGCAGTAGCGCTGGTCCGTGGGGGTCGGGTAGCCCTCGCCCTCGAAGACGTGGCCCAGGTGGGAGCCGCACTTCGCGCACAGGACCTCGGTGCGGACCATGCCGTGCGAGACGTCCGCCCGCAGCTCGACCGCATCGGAGTCCTTCGGGTCGTAGAAGGACGGCCAGCCGCAGTGCGACTCGAACTTCTCCGTGGAGCGGAACAACTCGGCGCCGCAGGCGCGGCAGGCATAGACACCCGGCGTCTTCGTGTCGGTGTACTCACCACGGAACGCCGGCTCGGTGCCCGCGAGGCGCAGCACCTGGTACTCGGACGGCGTCAGCTCCGCCTGCCACTGCTCGTCCGTCTTCTCGACCTCGTAGGCCATGGCTCTCCCGCTCCCTCAGCTCGACAGGCGGGCGAGGATGGCCGGACCGAGGTCCGTGACGTCGCCCGCGCCCATCGTGAGAACGAGATCGCCGGGCTTCGCCATTCCCGCGATGACGTCGGCGACGTCTTCCTTCTCGTGCTCGGCGGTGACGTCGGCGCCCGCGGCGCGCGCCGCGGTGATGATGATCTCGCTGGTGACCCCGGGGATCGGGTCCTCGCGGGCCGGGTAGATGTCCAGGACCACGGCGGAGTCGGCCAGCGCGAGGGCCTGGCCCATCTCCTTGCCCAGTTCCTGGGTACGGGAGAAGAGGTGCGGCTGGAAGACGACCAGGATGCGGGAGTCCCCGGCGGCGCCGCGGATGGCCTCCAGGTCGGCGGTCATCTCCGTCGGGTGGTGGGCGTACGAGTCGATGACCTGGACACCCGCCGCCTCGCCCTTGAGCTGGAGGCGGCGCTTGACCCCGGTGTACTTGCCCAGCGCCGAGGCGAGGTTGTGCGCCGGGATGCCGAGGGCGACGCCCGCGGCGAGGGCGGCGACGGCGTTGTGCGCGTAGTGGCGGCCGGGCACGGAGACGGTGAAGGTGAGCATCCGGCCGTCCAGGACGACGGTGACCTCGCTGGTCAGACCACGCGGGGTGATCTTCGCGATCCGGACGTCGGCGCCTTCCTCCTCGCCGTACGTGACGACGGTGAGGCCGGCCGTGCCGGCGACGCGGCGGGCGATCTCGGCGGCGCCCTCCTGGCCGTGGGCCACGACCAGGGTGCCGCCGGGCACGATCTTGCCGACGAAGGTCTCGAAGGACGCGTAGATCTCCTCCATCGACGCGTAGTTCGCGTGGTGGTCGAGCTCCGCGTTGAGGATGATCGCGACCTGCGGGGTGTACTTGTGGAAGCTGCGGTCGCTCTCGTCCGCCTCGGCCACGAAGATGTCGCCCTCGCCGTGGTGGGCGTTGGAGCCTGGGGCGTCCAGATCGCCGCCGATCGCGTACGAGGGGTCCAGGCCCAGCGCCGACAGGGAGACCGCCAGCATCGAGGTGGTGGTGGTCTTGCCGTGCGTACCGGCGACCGCGATCGGCCGCAGGCCGTCCATCAGGGCGGCCAGGGCGTCGGAGCGGTGCACGACCGGGACGCCGAGCTCGGCGGCGCGCGCCAGCTCGGGGTTGTCCGCGCGGATGGCACTGGAGACGACCACGCAGGTGGCGTCCGCGGCGAGGTGGTCGGCGGCGTGGCCGATGTGGACCGTCGCGCCGTGGGCGCGCAGCGCCTGGGCGGTCTCGGAGTCGCGGGCGTCGCTGCCCGCGACCTTCGCCCCGCGCTGGGCGAGGATCTTCGCGATGCCGGACATCCCGGCGCCGCCGATGCCGATGAAGTGCGGGCGTTCCATGGCGGTCGGCAGGCCGGGCGGCGTCATACGGGATCTCCCCAGGGTGCGGGTCGGGCGGGTGCGGACGAGTATGTCGGGGGCCAGCCTATTCGTTGTGGGCGAAGAGCTTGAGCACCGGAACGCCGACCTTGTGCCGGGCCCGCGAGGCCCAGTCCCGGTGGAAGAACTCCTCCACGAAGTGCGGGGCGGTCAGGACGATCACCTCGTCGGCCGTCGACTCCTCCACGACCGTCTTCAGCCTGTCGAGCGGATGGTCCTCGACCAGCTGTCCGACGGCCGTGGCACCCTTTCGGCGCAAGGCCTCCAGGGAATGGGCGAGCGCCTGCTCGGCGGGGCCGCGGGCGGCCTTCCCCTCGGGGATGTCGGCCTCGTGCAGGGCCTCGGGCAGCTCGCCGAGCGCCACGTCGTCGATGGCGCGCAGCAGCCGGTCCTGGTCGCCCCGGGGCTGCATGAGGACGACGAAGGAGACCGGGTCGTCCCCGTGCAGGGTGGTGACGAAGTCCACGTCGACCGGGGTCAGCGGCTGCTCGATCATCAATACGCTCGTGAACACGGACGCCCTCTCCTTCATGGGCCGCGGCCGGTCGGCCTGCCCCTGCGGAAACCATCCTGCCCCGCTCTCGCACGGGACCTGCGCAGGTATATGTGCCCAGCGGAAGCTAAGCGGAACGGGGAATTCCGCCCCTTGTCAGATCCGACGGTAGCTCGTGAAGAGGAACCCGGCCTCCTCCAGTACGGAGGCCGGCGCGAGCCGCTGCGGCACCGTGATCGACGGACCTGCCGAGATGCGCTGGGCGGTCCCCGCCGTGAGCATCGGCGAGATCGTCAGACACAGCTCGTCCAGTGCGTCGGCGGCCACGAACTGGCCCAGCAGCCGGGGCCCGCCCTCGGTGAGCTGGCGGCGCAGCCCCCGGTCGGCGAGCTCGCGCACCACCCGTACGGGGTCGGCGCCCGCGCCTTCTCCGGCCACCACGACCTGGGCCCCGGCCCGGGTGGCCTCGGCGACCCGGTCGCCGGGCGCGGCCGCCCCGGTGACGACGAGGGTGGGCACCAGGGGCGAGGTGAACAGCGGCAGGGAGAAGTCCAGGTCCAGACCGGCCGTGACCACCGCGATGGCCGGGGCGGGGCCCTGCCCGGCGGCCGCGCGCCGGGCCGCGAAGGCCTCCCGGGCCCGGGCCGGGCGGTAGCCCTCCTGGCGAACCGTTTCGGCTCCGACGACCACCACATCGGCCAGCGCCCGGAGGGTGCCGAAGATCCGCATGTCGGTCTCGCCGGAGATCGGCTGCGAGCGCCCGTCGTGCTGGGCGGCGCCGTCCAGGGTCGACACCATGTTCGCCCGCAGCCAGTGGCCGTCCGGCCGCATCTCGGGGTAGTCGTAGGCCTCGGCCAGCTCGTCGAGCGACCACTCGCGGTCCGTGGCGGCGGGTGTCTGATCGGTCACAGGGAACAGGCGTCGCATCGGTGCAGTGTGCCATGACCCGTAGAGTTAAGAGCTGTGTCAACCTCACTCTCCGCCTCCGGTCCCCGCTCCGGGCGATCCCCGATAGCCGGTACGGCCCCCGCGGCCGACACGGTCGATGCCGGCCCGCAGGCGCTGTGCGCCCGAGAACCGCGCGTCCCCGCCGAACGGCTGGTGGCCGAGATGGTGCCGCCGCCGCGGTTCGACTCGGTGCGCTTCGACACGTACGTCCCGGACCCGGCCCAGCCGAGCCAGGCCGAGGCCGTCACCGTGCTGAGCGGCTTCGCCGCCGGCCTGGGCGGGGCCCATGCCACCGGCTCCGGCAAGCGGCGGTGGTTCTCCAGGACCCCGAAGAGCACGGCCCCGGCCGCCCCGCGCGGGGTCTACCTCGACGGCGGCTACGGCGTCGGCAAGACCCACCTGCTCGCCTCCCTGTGGCACGCCACCCCGGCCGAGCCCGCGCTGAAGGCCTTCGGCACCTTCGTGGAGCTGACCAACCTGGTCGGCGCGCTCGGCTTCCAGCAGACCGTGCAGACCCTGGGCGGGCACCGGCTGCTGTGCATCGACGAGTTCGAGCTCGACGACCCGGGCGACACCGTCCTGGTGTCCTCCCTTCTCAGCCGCCTGGTGGAGCAGGGCGTGGCGCTGGCCGCCACCTCGAACACGCTGCCCGGCAAGCTCGGCGAGGGCCGGTTCGCCGCCGCCGACTTCCTGCGGGAGATCCAGGGCCTGTCGGCGCACTTCCGCCCGCTGCGGATCGACGGCCAGGACTACCGCCACCGCGGCCTGCCGGAGGCCCCGGCCCCGTTCTCGGACGAGCAGGTGGCGAAGACCGCGTACGCCACCGAGGGCGCCAGCCTGGACGACTTCCCCGGCCTGCTGGACCACCTGGCCCGGGTCCACCCGAGCCGCTACGGCGCCCTGACCGAGGGCATATCGGCGGTCTGCCTGACCGACGTGGGGCCCGTGCCGGACCAGTCGACGGCGCTGCGGCTGGTCGTCCTCGCGGACCGGCTGTACGACCGCGAGATACCCGTGGTCGCCTCGGGAGCGCCCTTCGACCGGCTGTTCAGTGACGAGATGCTGAACGGCGGCTACCGCAAGAAGTACTTCCGCGCCATCTCGCGGCTCACCGCGCTCGCGCGCGACGCGAAGCCCCTGGTGTCCCAGTAGGTTGGGGGCGCCGGCCCGTTCCGCGAGCCGGCCGTGTCCACTTCTGCGAAGGGATCCACCATGGCCACCACGCGTCACGCCCACACCGTCTGGGAGGGCAACCTGCTGGAGGGCAAGGGCGTCGTCACCCTCGACTCCTCGGGCATCGGCTCGTACGACGTCTCCTGGCCCTCGCGCGCGGAGGCGGCGAACGGCAAGACCAGCCCCGAGGAGCTGATCGCCGCCGCCCACTCCAGCTGCTTCTCGATGGCCCTGTCCCACGGCCTGGCCGGCGCGGGCACCCCGCCCACCCGCCTGGAGACCAAGGCCGACGTCACCTTCCAGCCGGGTGAGGGCATCACGGGCATCCACCTCTCGGTGCGCGGCGAGGTCCCGGGCCTGGACAACGACGCCTTCGTCGCCGCTGCCGAGGATGCCAAGAAGAACTGCCCGGTCAGCCAGGCCCTGACGGGGACGACGATCACCCTGAGCGCCGAGCTCGCCTGACGGGCACGGCACCGGGGACGCAGCACCCCGAGCGCGGGGCCCGTCCGGCGACCGCATCGGCCCGGCCGTCCGCGCGCCTCTGCCGACCCTCCGCCGCGGCCCCTGGCCGGGCGCCCCTACCGGTGCCCGGCTGGGCCCGGCGCCCCAGGGGACGGGATCCGGCCGGTGGGGTGAGCCGCCGGGGGCCGTCGCACGCGTCAGGGCGCGGCCGGCGGGTCCGCGTGGTACCACGGCCCCTCACCCCCTCACCCCGGGAGCCTCCGATGTCCCTCACCCGACGCAGCCTGCTCGCCGCCGGCACCGGCCTCGGCATCGCCTTCTCCGGAACCCTCGGTGCCCTGTTCGCCGCGAGCCCGCGGGCCGCGCAGGTACGACAGGGGTACGGGCCGCTGCTGCCCGACCCGCGCGGGCTGCTCGATCTGCCCGCCGGATTCGGCTACCGGGTGCTCTCCCGGGCCGGGGACCCGCTGCGGTCCGGCGAGGGCACCGTACCCGCCAACTGCGACGGCATGGCCGCCTTCGACGCGGGCCGGGGGCGGGTGCGGCTGGTGCGCAACCACGAGAACAAGCCCACCGCCGCGCTGCGCGTGCCCCCGGTGGAGGGGCTCACGTACGACCCGCACGCCCTCGGCGGCTGCACCGTCCTCGACCTCGACGCCGCAGGCCGGGTCACCGGCGAGCGCGTCGGCCTCGCCGGCACCGCAGTCAACTGCGCGGGCGGCCGTACGCCCTGGAACACCTGGCTCAGCTGCGAGGAGACCGAGGACCGGGCCGGGGACGCCACCGGGTACACCAAGGACCACGGCTACGTCTTCGAGGTCGACCCGGCCGACCCGCACCGCTGCGGGGCCGTTCCGCTCACCGCGATGGGCCGCTTCTCGCACGAGGCCGTCGCCGTCGACCCGTCCACCGGCACCGTCTACGAGACCGAGGACGCCTTCGTCAAGCCCTTCGGCCTCTTCTACCGCTTCCTGCCCGCGCGCCCGCTCGGCGGTCCCTGCTCCCTGCGGGCCGGCGGCACGCTGGAGGCGCTGCGCGTGCCAGGGGTGGCGGACCTGTCGGTGGTGAGCGAACCGGGCACCGAGTTCCCGGTGGAGTGGGTGCGCGTCCCGGACCCCTCGGCGGCCACCACCCCGATCCGCTTCCAGGACTTCGGGCGGGGCGGGATCACCCACGCCCAGAAGCTGGAGGGCTGCTACTGGGGCGGCAGCGGCGTGTACTTCGTGTCCAGCTACGCCCGCAGCCGCGAGGGCGCCGCCGCCGACCACCACGGCCAGGTGTGGTTCCACGATCCGCGGCGGTCCGTGATCCGGCTTGAGGTGGTCTTCGGCCCCGCCGGTGACATCCAGCTGCCCGGGGACGGCCCCGACAACATCTGCCTGGCGCCCGACGGCGGCCTGATGGTGTGCGAGGACGGCGGCGGCGCGCAGTACGTCTTCGGCCTGACCCCGGCCGGGGAGGTGTACCCCATGGCACGCAATGCCCAGGACATCGGCCGGCCCGGGGCGCCGGAGTGGGGGGAGTTCGCCGGGGTGACCTTCTCCCCGGACGCGCGGACGATGTACGTCAACGCCTACAACCCCGGAACCACCTTCGCCGTGACGGGCCCCTGGAACTGACCGCCTCGCACCGTCGTTCGATGTGCGGGACGATCGTACGGAGTCGACGGATTGGGGCAGGCGGCCGTGGCGAGGAAACCGAAGAAGCAGAAGAAGCCGGAGGGGCCGGAGGCGCCGAAGAGGGCGGAGAAGCCGGAGAAGCCGGAGCAGCCTCAGCCGGCGCAGCACGCGGCCGGGGCCGAGGCGCAGCCCTCGCTGCGCCCGCTGCTGCGCGTCCCCGCCGGCGACCGGGTCGACCTCGCCGCCCTCCCTGCCGCGGCGGTACCGGCCGGCCCCGCCGACAAGGCGGCCGGGGTGGCGGCGACCGCCGCCCTGGCCAAGCCGCTCGCCTCCCTCCAGGAGCGGCTGTACGCGGCCAGCACCGCCGGGGACCGCCGGCGCCTGCTGCTCGTCCTCCAGGGCATGGACACCTCCGGCAAGGGCGGCACGGTCAAGCACGTGATCGGCCAGTTCAACCCCTCGGGCTGCCGGATCACGGCCTTCAAGGCGCCCACCTCCGAGGAGCGGAACCACCCCTTCCTCTGGCGCATCATGAACGCCCTCCCCGCGCCGGGCGAGATCGGCATCTTCGACCGCTCGCACTACGAGGACGTCCTGATCGCCCGCGTGCACGAGCTGGTGCCGTCCAGCCGGCTGGAGCGCCGCTACGACGAGATCAACCACTTCGAGCAGTCGCTGGTGGACGACGGGGTCACGGTGGTGAAGGTCTTCCTCCACATCGGGTACGAGGAGCAGCGCCGACGGCTCCTGGCGCGGCTCGACAACCCCGCCAAGCACTGGAAGTTCAACCTGGGCGACATCGAGGAGCGCGCCCTGTGGCCCGCCTACCAGCAGGCGTACGAACTGGCCCTGGAACGCTGCTCCACGACGGCCGCGCCCTGGTACGTCGTCCCGGCCGACCGCAAGTGGTACCGCAACTGGGCCATCAGCAAACTGCTGCTGGAGCACCTGGAGGAGCTCGACCCGCACTACCCCGAGGGCGACTTCGACATCGAGGATTGCCGCGCACGCCTGCTCCGGACCTGAGGGGGTGGCTCACCGGCTGTCCGGCGCCTCGGGCGGAGCGGTCGAAACAGCCGGCGCCTCGGGCGCCTTCGGCAGGATGTCGAGGAGGAAGGGCTGCAGCCCCGCCACGATGACCGTGGCCACCCCGGTGGCCAGGGCGATGGCGACCGAAGACCACCAGGCCGCGATGAAGCCGAGGTTGTGGATGTCCGTCAGCCTCGCCGGCCGCATCCGGTTCTTCGCCAGCACGGCCCCGTCGGCGCACAGCCCGAGCGTCATGGCGAAGGTGAACGCCTGCAGTGCGTAGAGAAGGGTGCCCGTCCACGAGGCCCAGTGGGCCGGGTCGCGTGAGACGGCCACCTGCAGTACGGCGGGCACGAGCATCAGCCCGTACGTCCACAACGCCTTGGCGAGACCCGTCTCACCGCGGAGCAGCGGGAAGAAATAGCCGTACAGCAGGCCGTAGCCGCCCCAGACCAGCAGGATGGGCGCCGCGGTGGCGACGATGTCGAGCACCGGGTACTTGCTTTCCGAACGCGCCGCGACGACCGCGCCGGCCAGGGACAGCACGGTCCAGGGTGCGCCGATGACGGCGCCGGCCAGAGCGGCACGCAGTGCCCGCTGCCAGGGGACGGCGCCGGTGTACGCGCCGAACGCCAGCTGGCGCACGCTGACGGCCACGCCCGCCTGGTCCCTGCGCCGCTCGTCGTAGGACGACCGCTCGACGGCTCTCAGCCGGCGTTGGAGCGGGCGCGGACCGTCGGCGGCCTTCTCGTGGACTGCCTTGCGCAGGGACGACAGCGCCCGGCGAGCCGCGCCCGACTGGGCGCTCCGGTTGACCGCGCCGGTGTGCGCACCCGGGCCCTGCCGGAGGACGGCGGCGGCGCGCCTGATCTGCCCGTAGGGGAAGAGGAACCAGGCCATGAACGCCGCCGAGCAGGCGGTCACCCAGGAGGGAACCCCCAACAGCGAGAGACCGCCCGCCGCCAGGGTGAACATCAGGAGCATCCCCAGCGCGCGGTGCCCTCGCAGCTCCCTCGGACGCGTGACGGACGACCGCCCGCAGTCGTACAGGGCACGTACGGCGGCCGCGGCGAGCACGAGGCCGAGGACACCGTCCAGTTGCACGGCCAGGCCTCGGAGGTCCCACCATCCCGGGGACAGGAGCTCGTCCCGGTTCCAGGAGACGGCGAGGGCGAGGGCCACGGGAAGGAGCACGAGCACCCCGGTGCGGGAGGGCCGGGAACGCCCCACGGCCCACCATGCCGCGCAGCCGGTCGCCAGCACGGCCGCCGTTCCGACCACCAGCGGCCCCGCCCAGCGCAGGGCAACGGGGAGGACTCCACCGGCCGAGTGGATCGCCGCAGCCATCGTGATGAGCGGTACCCATGCACTCGCCCACAGGAGCGAGGAGAGCCGGATCCTCCAGCCCGTTCCCCGCGCGACGGCGCCGCACACCCAGGACAGTGCGCCCAGGACCAGGCTGAGGACCAGCAGCATTCCGAAGGCGGATCCTGCATCCGTCCGGCTCACCTGCACCTGCTGCAGTCCGATGAGCCCGCACATGATCGCGGCCCCCACGGCGGCGAGGAGGCAGGACAGGAGGAACCACCGGACCGCCATGCCCTTGCGGACAGTCGTACAGGATGCGGCGTCCGCCGCAGTGTCCGCCAGGAGCACGCGCACCGTTCGCGGGATCACGACCAGGATCCCGGCCACGACGAGTACCAGGGAGCCGGGGAGAGCCGCATATCCGGCAGCGCTCCACCCGAGCCACAGCCCGACCGAAGCGAAGAAGTCGTCTCCCAGGCCGTCGTCGGCGTGTGCGAGCAGTGGATCGATCCACGGAACCACGGAGAGGACCACGTGGACCGTGACCGCCGCACCCGTGATCCGGATCAGCCGGCGGATCCGGTCGGGCTGGCCGACGGACTCCAGAGCTCCGTTCCTGTAGGCGAGGAGCAGTGCACACCATCCCGCCGCCGCCAGCAGCGCCCGTCCCGTCGCCGCGAGGACACGCCCGGCCTGCGCCACGTACTGGCCGGCGTCGGGCAGCCAGCGTTCCATCGGCCCGTCGCCCGGGAGGTGGCGCCGGGGGGCGGCCTCGTCAGCCGGTGCCAAGGCGGCCTTCAGCATCTCGCCCCCTGCGCGCGTGTCCGCCAGGGTGTGCGGGTCTTGCGCCGCAAGGTGCCAGGAAGTCTCCACGGAACGGAATTCGGTGTTGTGCAGCGTCACCCGCAGTGACGTGGGGCCTCTGGAGTAGAGCACGAAGTCACCGGACGGCACCCGCGCGGTGCCTCTCACCGTGACGGTGGCCCGTTTCAGCAGCTGGTCGGCGGTCAGCTCGGGGAGCTGCCAGGTCGGCTCCGTATACCCCAGGGCCGGGACGCCCCATACGACCCGGACGAACGAGCTGACGTCGGCGGCCGCCTGTCCACGCCGCACCCGCTGCGCCAGGGTGCTGCCGGGGGGCACGTCGGCACTCAGCCGGATGTGCAGGGTGCGGGCGATTCCTTCTCTGACCTCCACGCTCCGCCTGAAGTCGGCATGTGTCGCAGAGTCCTTCGCCGGGGCCAGTTCCGTGAGGACCCGCTCCCACTCGCATCTGTCGGCGGCGGAG
Source organism: Streptomyces sp. NPDC044571 (assembly GCF_040647115.1). Classification (NCBI taxonomy): domain Bacteria; kingdom Bacillati; phylum Actinomycetota; class Actinomycetes; order Kitasatosporales; family Streptomycetaceae; genus Streptomyces; species Streptomyces sp. NPDC044571. The sequence goes on along the minus strand of NZ_JBEZBN010000005.1, from coordinate 139,492 downwards.
TCGGAACCGTGCAGCAGGACGTTCCCGTACCGGGGGCCCGTACCGCAACCGTTCTGGAACACGCTCGGCACCACGAACATGAAGGCGCCGACGGCCATCGAGGCGGCGCAGCCGAGCACGACCAGGGACAGCAGTCCCACCGCCTGCCGGAGGCAGAGGGCCGCCCGCTGCCGCAGCACTGCGCCCGTCACGGCCCCCAGCGTGTCAGGCGGGAGGACCGGATCGACCGGCCACACGCCCGGGGTCGCCCGGCCGGGGTCAGGCTTCTGACTTCGTGCCGTAGACCTATGATTGGCACATTGTCATATATTTTGCCTGCGTGACCTTTTATGTGCGCAAAGCGGCGGCTGCTGCCGCCCTCAGTGCCGCCCTCGCCGCCGCCCTCGCCGGATGCGGCGGCTCCGGCGGCTCCGCAGCCGGCAGTGCCGGGCAGGCCCGGATGGGGACGCCCGCGGGCTCCGCGGTGCCGTCCTCGGCCTCCTCCCCCGGGGCGGCCTCGCCCGGGGGAGCCGCCGCGCCGCCCGCCAAGGCTCCGACCCTGGCGCCCGGCCCGAACGGCCTGACCCCGGTCTTCGAGCGTACGAAGCAGCACACCGACAAGACCGTCGCCCTGACCTTCGACGCCGACATGACCTCCGATCAGGGGCCGCGCGCCGCGAGCGGGGAGCGCTTCGACAACCCCGAGCTGATCGCGACCCTCCGCACGCTCCAGGTGCCCTCGACCGTCTTCATGACCGGGCGCTGGGCCGAGGAGTACCCGGACCAGGCGAAGTCCATCGGCACCGATCCGAACTTCGAGGTCGCGAACCACTCCTACAGCCACCACGCCTTCAAGTCCCCCTGCTACGGGCTCCCGGCGCTCGACCCCGCCGCCGCCCGGGCCGACGTGGACCGGGCCTTCGCCGCCTTCCGCACGGCGGGCGCGGTCAACACCGTCCCGTACTTCCGCTTCCCCGGCGGCTGCTACGACGACGCCACCCTGCGCGTCCTGTCCACCGCCAAGGTCACGGCCGTCCAGTGGGACGTGGTCAGCGGGGACGCCTTCGCCAAGGACCCGGACGCGGTGGCCGAGCAGGTGCTCACGGGCGTGAAACCCGGCTCGGTGGTGGTCATGCACTGCACCCGCAGCGCGGCGCCGGTCACCGAGGAAGCCGTCCGGAAGATCGTCCCGGAGCTGCGCAAGCGCGGCTACCGCTTCGTGAAGGTCTCCGAGCTCATCGGAAAGTGACCCGCCCGGCCGGACCGGTCGGGCCCGGCGGGACCGGTCGGGGCCAGCAGCTCAGCCGGAGCAGGCGGTGCGCTCCGCGTCCTGCCACTCGCACACCGGGCACAGCACCACGCCCGGTGTGGCCACCCCGTACTCGGTGGGCTTGCCGCACTCCACGCAGTCGGCGTACGGCGGCCCGGGCGCCGGGCGGGCCGGTGCGGCCGGGGCGGGGCAGTACGACTCGGTCCCGGCCGGCCGGTCCGGTGCGTCCGCGCGGTCTTCTGCGTCCATGCGTCGAGCGTACTCAGCTCCGCCGCGCACTGACGAGGCAGGCCAGCGCCCCCGCCCCGCCGGCCAGCACCAGCGCGCCCGCCGCGGCGCCCAGCGGGAGCACCACCGTGCCCGCCCGGGCCCCCACGGTCAGCGCGCCCACTGCGCTGCGCGCCGGTGAGCCGCCCAGGCCCAGGGCGAGCAGCGAGCCCAGGCCGCCGGCGAGCAGCGCGAAGCCGCCCGAGCGCAGCACCGGCCTGCTGCACACCGCCCCCACGGCGGCGCCGGTCAGGGAACACGCCGCCACGGCGAGCGCCCCGGCACCGGCGGCCGTCCCGGGCTCCACGCCGCCGCGGTCGCCGGTCAGTACCACCGCCGCCGCACCCGCCGCACCGGCAAGTGCCGTCCAGCCGAGGGCGGTGAGCAGCGCCGCCGCGTGCACCCGTACGGGACCGGCCGCGGCGGCCGCGCAGTCGCGGGCGGCGTCGGGCTCGTTGGTCACGCACACCCGGACCAGCCAGGCGGTGACCGGGACCAGCCCGGCGGCCGCGAAGCCCAGCGAGTCCGGCATCGGATCGCCCGGCTGGATCCCGACGGCCAGCACGGCGGCGTACAGCAGCAGCGGGCCGATCCACCGCTGGGAGCGCAGCAGCAGGGCGCTCTGGTAGCGGAGCAACCCGCTCACTTCGCCTCCTCGCATTCCTTGACGGCTCGGATGTGCCAGGGCGGGTCCGCCATGAGCAGCTCCCGCAGCACCGCGTCGGACCGGGCGGCGGGCACCGTCAGCAGCAGGACGCCGCCGGGCGCGCGCCGCGCCGCCAGCCCGGGGGGCGGTGCGGAGCCCGGCGGTCCGGCCGCCTCGATCCGTACGTACGGGCCGCCGTCCGCGCCCGCCCGTACGGGAACCAGCCCGGTCCCCTCGACCCGGTAGTGCGCGTCGGCGGCCCCCGCCAGCCGCGCCGGGTCGTGGTCGACGAAGACCACCGTGCCCCCGGCGGCGGTCCGCTCGGCAACCGCCCGGTCCAGCTCGGCACGGGCGGACGCGTCGAGCCCGGTCCATGCCTCGTCGAGGACGAGCAGGCCGGGATCGGCGAGCAGCGCCTGGACGACGGCGACCTTCTGGCTGCTGCCCTTGGAGAGCTCGGCCAGCGGGGTTCGGGCGTACGCGGCGGCGCCGAACCTCTCCAGCCAGCGGGCCGCCCGGTCCGCGGCACCGGCGCGGGAGAGCCCGTGCACCCGGCCCAGGTGGACCAGGTAGGCGCTCGCGGTGAGCGGCAACGCCGCCGGGAAGCGCTCGGGTACGTACGCCGTGCGGCGCGGGCGGCCGGTGATACGCCCCTCGGTCGGGCGGTCGATGCCGGCGAGGAGGCGCAGCAGGGTGGACTTGCCGCCGCCGTTGCGCCCTTCGACGCGGACGAGCGCCCCCGCGGGCAGCTCCAGGTTGACCCCGCGCAGCACCCACGGCCGCCGCAGACCGTGGCGGCGGCCGACGCCGGTGAGCCTCAGTGGGCCGCCGCCGTCTCGGTCACCTCGCTGGGCCGGACGATGACGAAGCCCTCGCCGCTCAGCTTCAGCTGGACGGCCTCCCCGGAGCCGCCGCGGATCATCGAGCCGACCGACTGGGAGCGGTGCAGTCCCGTCTCCAGCTGCGCGCTCCAGCCGACCACCGCGTCCGTGTCCACGTACACCGGGGACTGGGCCGTGACCGGGATGATGATCGGGTTTCCGTCGCAGACCACGGCGAGCTTGCCGGTGCCGGTGAAGAGGCTGTTGAAGAGGCCGCCGCCGGTCATGCCCGCCCCCTTGACCACCTTTATCTCGTAGGAGAGCGTCGGGTCGAAGCAGAGCACGTTGCGGCCGTTGACGGTCAGCGCGTCGCCCGGCTCGAAGTCGATGATGAAGCAGTTGCCGGCCTGGTGGGCGAACCAGGCCTCGCCCTGTCCGCGGACGGCCATCAGCGCCAGGCCCTCGCCGGTGACGGCGCGCTTGAGCAGGTTGCCCAGGCCCTGCCCCTTCCGCTCGAACTGGAGGTTGCCGCGGAAGGCGACCATCGAGCCCTGGCGGGCCAGCATTTCACCGTTGACGGTGTACTTCACGGACTTGGCGTTCTGCAGGATCATGCCCGGAGTGGCGGATTGCGGAGCCAGGTTCTCGGACGCGAAAAGGTCGCTCTTCATGAGCCCGATCCTCACCTGGCACGGGCCCCCGCGGCATCATCCTCAAGTCGGAGCCTGGCATCCTTGGCCGGATGAGCACCGAGCACACCACACCGGTCCCGGCCGTCGGAGCGGACAGCCCGTTCCGGCAGGGCCGCATCTCCCGTGACGAGGCACCGCAGTTCGTCCTGCCCCTGGTGGTCCGCATCGAGAGGGCCGAGCCGCCGGCCCGGACGGACGCGCTGGAGACGGCCGCCCGCGCCGTCCTGGTCCTGCTGGCGGACGAGCGCGCGCAGGGCGGGGGCGAGTGGGCCGAGGCGGTCCGGGACTGGCAGGACGCGCGGATCCGGAAGGTGGTGCGGCGGGCCCGCGGGGCGGAGTGGCGCAAGGCGGAGACCCTGCCGGGTGTCACCGTGCACGGGGAGCGCTCGCAGGTACGGGTGTTCCCGCCGGTGCCGCTCGACGGCTGGCCCAAGGAGCTGGCCAAGCTCCAGGCGTCGGGGACGGATCTGGACGACCCGGAGCCCGCCGGCCCGGCCGAGCCGGGTGTGCCGGTGCTGTGGCTCAACCCCGAGCTGGACATGTCCGCCGGCAAGGCAATGGCCCAGGCCGGGCACGCGGCGCAGCTGGCGTGGTGGGAGCTGACCGGCTCGGAACGGGACCGGTGGCGGGACTCCGGTTTCCGGCTGGCCGTACGGACCGCCGCGCCCGGGCAGTGGGCGGAGCTGGGCGGGAGCGGGCTGCCGGTGGTGCGGGACGCCGGTTTCACGGAGATCGCGCCGGGCTCGGCGACCGTGGTGGCGGACCACCCGGCGCTTCGGGCACGGCTCTGACGGGGCGGCGGGTGCCGGCCGTCGGAGGCCGGCGTCACGCACGCCGGCCGCCGGCGCGGCGCATGACGGACTGCATGACGGGGCCGGCAGTGGAACCTCAAATGTTGCTCTGAACGTCCCCTCCCGCGGTTGGACCCGACCTCCTCGGGGCCATCACCACCGCACACGACCACGAGAGGGGGCGGGGGACATGAAGCCCATGGCACACCTGGGGGTGGGCATCGGCTGGCGGCCGGAGATCGCGGACGCCGTGGAGCGCCTGCCGGGCCTGGACTGGGTCGAGGTGGTGGCCGAGAACACCTGCCCCGGACACCTGCCCGCGTCCTTGCAGCGGCTGCTCGACCGCGGCGTCCGGGTCGTACCCCACGGGGTGTCGCTCGGCCTCGGCGGCGCCGAGCGGCCCGACCCGCAGAAGCTGGCGGCCCTCGGGGAGCGGGCGGTGGCGCTGGGGGCGCCGCTGGTCACCGAGCACATCGCGTTCGTACGGGCGTCCTCGCCGGCGCCGGCGCCGGGCGCGGTGCTGGAGGCGGGGCACCTGCTGCCCGTGCAGCGCACGCGGGACGCGCTCGACGTGCTGTGCGAGAACGTCCGGATCGCGCAGGACTCCCTCCCGGTGCCGCTGGCCCTGGAGAACATCGCCGCGCTGGTCTCCTGGCCCGGGGAGGAGCTGACGGAGGGCCAGTTCCTCACGGAGCTGGTGGAGCGCACGGGCGTCCGGCTGCTGATCGACGTGGCGAACCTGCACACGAACCGGGTGAACCGCGGGGAGGACCCGTTCGCCGTGCTCGACGGGATCCCGCTGGAGGCGCTGGCGTACGTGCACGTCGCCGGCGGCGTCGAGCGGGGCGGGGTGTGGCACGACACGCACGCGCACCCGGTGCCGGAGGAGGTCCTCGGCCTGCTGGCGCAGCTGCGGGCCCGGGTCGACCCGCCGGGTGTCCTGCTGGAGCGGGACGACGACTTCCCGGCGGAGGAGGAGCTGGCCGCGGAGCTGGCCGCGATCCGCGGGGTGGTGGACGCCGGCCCCGCCCGGCCCGCCGCCCACGCCGTCCCCTCCCCGGAACCCGCACCCGCACCCGCCCCGGACCACGCACCCTCGCTTGCGGCGGAGCGGGCCAGGCTGCGGGTGGGGGCGGAACAGGCCGCGCTGCTGTCCGCGCTCGTCGCGGGGACCCCGGTGCCCGAGGGCTTCGACCGGCAGCGGGTACGCGTGCAGGCCCGGGCGCTCGCCGCCAAGCGGGCCGGGGTGGTCGCGAAGCTGGCGCCGGAGCTGCCCGCGATCCTGGGCGGCGAGGAGCCGTACCGCGAGGCGTTCCTCGGCTACGCCCGCAACCGCCCCATGGCCGCGGGCTACCGCCGGGACGCGCTGGACTTCGCCGAGCACCTGCTGATCCGGGACCTGCCCGCCGACCCCGCCGCCCGGCGCCGGCTCACCGCCTGGTGGCGGGACCGGGCCGGGGCGAGGCCGCCGGCCCGGGTCGTGCGGTGGGCCCGCTCGCTCGTGGGGCGGGCGGCATGAACGTTCTTGCCGTCGCGATATGGATCGCCGTCATCGTCTCCTGTGTCCTGCTGTTCCGCGGCGTGCGCCGCAGCCTGCCGCCCGCGGTCGGTGCCGCGCCGCGGCTGCACGACCTGTCCGAGGCCGCGTTCATGGCGGGCGGCCCGGGCACGGTGGTGGACACCGCGCTCGTCTCGCTCCTCGGGGACGGCCGGCTGCTCGTCGGTGGACCGGGGATCGTCCACGTACGGCCGGGAGCACGGGCCGGTGACACGGCCGAGCGCGCCGTGCTCCAGGCCTGCGCGCAGGCTCCCTCCGGATGGCTGTACCAGGTGCGGTACGCGGCCATGCGCGATCCCGCCGTCCAGGAGACCGGCGACGGGCTCGCCGAGCGGGGCCTGCTCGCGGCGCCCGGTTCCGGCCGGAAGTGGCGGCGCCGGGCGGTGATCCAGGCCGTCGTGTGCGCGGCGTGGGTGGTGTTCTCGCTGCCCCTCACGTTCGTGGCGCCGGCGCTCGACCCGGGCCCGCAGGTGCCGTTCACCATCAAGGTGTTCCCCGCCCTGGCCGGCGGCATCGTGCTGGGCTGCGCCCTCGCGGTCCGGGCCAGGCAGCGGATCACCCCGGCGGGGCAGGCGGCGCTGCGGGAGTTCCGCACGCAGTACCTCAACGACCGGACCCCGCACGTCCAGACCGCCCTCTACGGGCTCCGGGGCCTGCAGGACCCGTACCTGCGCGCGCACCTGCTCCCGGCCGCCCGCGACACCCGCCTGGCCGCCGCCCAGGCGCGGGCCGCGCGTACCGGCTCCTCCCACGCCGCCTCCTCCCGCACCGGCTCCTCCTGCGCCTCCCCGGCCGAGGTCGTCCCGGTGGTCTGGTGCGCGGGCGGCGACACCGGCGGCGGGGACAACTCCGGTTCGGGCTGCGGCCACTCGGGCTCGGGCTGCGCGTCGTCGAGTTGCAGCGGTTCGAGCTGCGCCGGCTCCTCGGGATCCAGCTGCGGCAGTTCCTCCGGTTCGAGCTGCAGCAGCAGTTCCAGCTGCGGCAGCAGTTCGAGTTGCGGCAGCAGCAGCTCCTGAGCGCCCGCAAACGGGGGGACCACGGCCGACACCCGGCCGTGGTCCTGTACAACCGGTCGCCTTGCGCATCTCATCGGTTCATCCGAAGAGATGAAGGGGCTGGTATGCGGACTCCGCTCGTACGCCACGGGGTCGCCGCGGCGGCGCTCTGCCTCCTCCTGTGCGCCCCGGCACCGGCCCCGGCGCACGCGGGCGAAGCCACTGCTGCCGGGCCCGGCCCGGGGCGAAGCGGCACAACGGGAGCCGGCACGGCCGCAGCCGCCCGGGCCGCCGGCGAGGCCGCCGCCGCTGCGCCCCACGCGCTCGCCCGGGCGGCCGCCCAGAACGCCGGGGCCGAACTGGTCGCCCGCCGCGCCGCCGAGGCCGCCTCGGCGCCCACCCGTCCCGCCGCCGGAGGCGCAGGCAGCTCCGGGAACGCGGGCAGCTCCGGTGACGCCCGCGGCCGAAGCGGACGGCTGGAGTTCGGGGAGTGTCCCGCCGCCGAGGAACTGCCCTCCTCCGTGCGCTGCGCGACCCTGCCGGTTCCACTCGACTACGCCCGGCCCGACGGCCCGTGGATCACCCTCACCGTCAGCCGCGTCGCCGCCGACGGGCGCGGGGGCGCCGCCCGGCAGGGGGCGCTCGTGTACAACCCGGGCGGGCCCGGAGCCTCGGGGATGTTCTTTCCGCTCGTCGGCGGCCTGCCCGAATGGCAGCGCATCGCCGCCGCCTACGACCTCGTCGGCTACGCCCCGCGCGGGGTCGGCCGCTCCGCCCCGCTGTCCTGCGAGGATCCCGCCCGGCACGACCGGGCCCCCACGCAGGTGCCCGCGGAGCCCTCCCCCGCGTACAAGAAGGAACGCGCAGCCGCCGCCCGCGCCTACGCCCTCGGCTGCGCGCAGCGGGCCGGTGCGGCCCTGCCGTACTACAGCACCCTCGACAACGTCCGCGACCTGCACGTGCTCCGTGCCGCGCTCGGCGAGGAGAAGCTGACCTTCATGGGCGCCTCCTACGGCACCTACCTCGGCGCCGTCTACGCCACGCTGTACCCCGGCCACGTCCGCCGCATGGTCCTCGACTCGGCGGTCAACCCGGATCCCCGCCGCATCTGGTACCGCGCCAACCTCCACCAGGCCGTCGGGTTCGAGCGCCGCTGGGCCGACTTCCGCGCCTGGGCCGCCCGCCACCACGCCGTCTACCGCCTCGGCGCCACCCCGGCCGCCGTACAGGCGAGCTACGAGCGGGTGCGGGACGCGGTGGCCCGCACCCCCGCGGGCGGTGTGGTCGGCACCGGTGAGCTGCAGGCGGCGTTCCTCCGGGCCGCGTACTACGACGACGTCTGGACGGAGCGGGCGGCGGCGCTCAGCGCCTTCCTGGCGGGCGATCCGGGCCCGCTCATCCGGCAGGCCGCTCCCGACCGGGAGTCGGCGGCCGAACGCGAGAACGCCCGGGCCGTCTACACGGCGGTGCTGTGCAACGACGCGCCCTGGCCCGCCGACTGGGAGACCTGGGACCGCGACACCACCGAGACCGCCCGCCGCGCCCCCTTCGAGGCGTGGCCCAACACCTTCCTGAACCTGCCCTGCGCGTACTGGCCGGCGGCCGGGCGGCAGCAGCCGGTGGCGGTGGGCGGGCAGCCGGACGCGCTCCCGCGCACTCTGATCGTCGCGGCGGAGCGGGACGGGGCGACCCCGTACCCGGGTGCGCTGGAGCTCCAGCGGCGGTTCGGCCGGCAGGCCGCGTTGGTCACGGAGCGGGGGGCGGGCACGCACGGAGTCGTCGGCGGGCGCAATGACTGCGTGGACCGCCATGTGGAGCGGTACCTGCTGACGGGTGCCACCGCGGGGTGGCGCGTGTCGTGTGCGCCGCATCCGGAGCCCGCACCGGTGTCGCTGGACGACCGGGCGGCGAGCACCACGGGGGAGGCCCCCAGGGCACTGCTGCCGCCTGTCGTCTGAACTTCCGGGCGGGATCTCCGGCTGCGTCGATTCGGAAGTTCGGGTCTGTCTTCCGATCCGCCGGAGGAGGTCGATCCTCCGGCCCTTCCCCCCAGGGGAGGTATCAGGCGAGCCCGGCCACCAGGTCGGCGACGGACTTGCGGCGTCCGGTGAAGAAGGGCACCTCTTCACGGACGTGCATGCGGGCCTCGGAGGCGCGCAGGTGACGCATCAGGTCGACGATGCGGTAGAGCTCGTCGGCCTCGAAGGCGAGGAGCCACTCGTAGTCGCCCAGCGAGAAGGAGGCGACGGTGTTGGCGCGCACGTCGGGGTAGCCGCGGGCCATCTTGCCGTGGTCGGCGAGCATGCGGCGGCGGTCCTCGTCGGGCAGCAGGTACCAGTCGTACGAGCGCACGAAGGGGTACACGCTGACGTAGTCGCGGGCGACCTCGTCGGCCAGGAAGGCCGGGATGTGCGACTTGTTGAACTCGGCGGGGCGGTGCAGGGCCATGTTCGACCACACCGGCTCCAGCGCGCGGCCCAGCCTGGTGCGGCGGAACAGGTTGTACGCGGTCTGCAGCTCGTCCGCGGTCTCCGCGTGCCACCAGATCATGACGTCGGCGTCGGCGCGCAGGCCGGAGACGTCGTAGGTGCCTCGGACGGTGATGTCCTTGGCGGCCAGCTGGTCGAACAGCTCCTGGACCTCGTCGGCGTAACCGGCGCGGTCCTCGGGCAGTACGTCCTTCAGCTTGAAGACGGACCACAGGGTGTAGCGGATGACCTCGTTGAGGTCCTTCGCCTTCTTCCCCGCGTTGGGAATCTTCTCCGGTGCAGTCATGTGCCTATTGTCCCGTGTGCGGATCAGTGGTCTGCGCCAGGGGTGCCCCCCGCGAGGCCAACGTGGCGACCACCACGTCCGCGGCCTTGCCCGCGCTCGCGATGCAGGCCGGGATGCCCACCCCGTCGTAGAGGGCGCCGCACACCGCGAGCCCGGGCAGCGCGGCGACGGCTTCGCGGATCCGGGCCACCCGGCCGAGGTGCCCGACCGGGTACTGGGGCAGGCCGCCGTCCCAGCGGGTCACGGTGGAGGCGACGGGCCGGGCCGTCAGGCCGACGGCCTCGCCCAGGTCGCGGAGCGAGGCTTCGACCAGCTCGGAGTCCTCCCGGGCGAGGTCGCCCTCGTCGGCGTGGCGGCCCACGGAGGTGCGCAGCAGGAAGAGTTCGGGGTCGGTACCGGCCCAGGCCCACTTGTTGCTGGAGAAGGTGGACGCCTTGATGGTCCGCCCGTCGACGGGCGGTACGAGGAACCCGCTCGCACCGCCCCCGGTGATCGGGACCGGCAGCTCGGAGCGCCGGAACGCCATCGTGACCAGGGCCATCGAGGCGTACTCCACGGTGCGCAGCTCGGCGGCGGCGGCCGGGGCGAGGTCGCCCAGCAGCCGGGCGGCGGGGCCGGCCGGGGTGGCCACGACGACGGCGTCGGCGTCGATGGCCTCCGCCGCCCGCGCCCCCTCGGCAACGGCGACGACCCGCCAGCCGTCGGCCGTACGCAGGACCTCGCGCACGGCGGTCCCGGTGCTGATCCGCGCCCCGGCGGCCCGGCAGGCCTCGGCCACGGCCTGCGGGAGCCGGCCGATACCGCCGTCGATGCCGGAGAAGACGGGACCGGCCGCGCCCTGCGCCGCCGCCCGGCGCTGCAGTTCCCGTACGCCCTCCCCCAGCGAGGCGTGCGTGCGGGCCGCCTCGAAGAGCTGGGGCACGGCGGCGCGCATGGAGATGCGGTAGGCGTTGCCCGCGTAGACCCCGCCGAGCAGGGGTTCCACCAGGCGGTCGACGACCTCGTGGCCGAGCCGGGCCGCGATGTACTCGCCGACGGCCACGTCCTCGCCGATCGGGGTGGGCGGCAGCGCGCCCTCGGCCTCGATCCGGGCCAGGCCCTCGGCGGAGAGCACGCCGGACGCGGCGAGCGGGCCCAGGTCGCCGGGGACGCCCATGACATGTCCGCGCGGCATGGGTCGCAGGGCGCCGCGGGTCCACAGGTGGGCGGTGGCGGTGGCGGGGGGTTGCAGGGCCTCGCCGAGGCCCACGGCCCGGGCCAGTTCCAGGGCCTCGGGGCGGCGGGCGAGCACGGATTCGGCGCCGAGGTCGACGGGGAGTCCCGCGAGTTCACCGGCGTGCAGCTTGCCGCCGAGGCGGGGGCCGGCCTCCAGCAGCGTGACGCGCAGGCCCTCGGCGAGGAGCCGGTGGGCTGCCGCGAGTCCGGCGATGCCGCCGCCGATGACGACGACGTGGCCGGCCGAAGGCCGCCCGGCCGCAGCATCCGTACACATGTCCGCTTCGTGCATGGACACATCGTCTCAGACCGATCTGCGGCCGATCACCGAGGCCGGACCGTGACCGCATCGGGACCGGCTCGGGACCGCGCGGGCGAAACCGGCGGCGGGAGTCCGTACGTCGAACCGGCACATACGCCGATCCCGGGGGGATGCATGCACCACACTGCGCACGGACACGGCCCGAACCACCGGCGCGGCGCGGCCGCCCTGGCCGCCCTCTGCCTGGCGGGCACGCTCGCCCTGACCGGCTGCGGGGCCGGGGACGAGGCGGCCGGGCAGTCCGCGGCCAAGGACCCCCGGGCCGCCGCGGGCCCCGCGCACGGCAAGCCGGGGGCCGGCCCGGCGGCGGGGTCGGGCGCGGGCGCCGCGGCTCCCCCGGCCGCTGATGCCGCCAAGAACCCGCAGCAGCAGCCCGCCCTACGCCCGCACGTGATCCGCACGGCCACCCTCGCCATCGAGACGGCGGACGCCCAGAAGGCCCTGGCCGCGGCCCGCACGGCGGCCGAGGGCGCGGGCGGCTTCGTCGGCAGCGAGTCCACGCGGCGCGGGAAGGACGGCCTGATGGCCTCGACGGTGACCCTGCGGGTGCCCGGCGAGCGCTTCGACGCCGTGCTCGGCGCCCTGGAGGGGAGCGGCAGGCTGCTCGGCCGCACGGTCGAGGCGCAGGACGTGACGGAGAAGGTCACGGACGTCGACAGCCGGGTCAGGTCGCAGCAGGCGAGCGTGGCGCGGGTGCGGGACATGATGGAAAAGGCCTCCGCCCTTGCCGATGTGGTCATGCTGGAGAACGAGTTGAGCAAACGTCAGTCGGACCTGGAATCCCTGCTGGCGCAGCAGACGGCGCTGAAGGACCAGACCTCGCTGGGCACGATCACGGTGGAGGTCACCGAGCCCGCGGCCGAACCGGAGGCGAAGAAGGACGCGCCGCCGTCCTTCGCCGACGCGCTGCGCGGCGGCTGGCACGTCTTCGCGACGCTCCTGCACCATCTGGTGCTGGCGGTCGCCGCCGTGCTGCCGTTCGCGGTCACGGCGGCGCTGGCTGCCCTGGGGTGGCGGGTCCGCCGGCGGCTGCGCCCGGCCCGGCCGAAGACGGGCCCGGCGGGCCCGGCGCCCCGGCGGGTCCCGGGGGCGCGGGCGGCCTCGGCGGCGCAGCCGCTCCCGGCCGACCGGCCTGCGGACCCGACGGAATCGGAGCACGCTTCGGACTGAACGCCCATTCCCCCGTAGCGTGTTCCCCAGGAGACGGTGGCGGCGGCGGAGGAGGACGGTGCGGACGATGGCGGCGACGGAACGACTGGTGGTGGTCGGCGGTGACGCAGCGGGGATGTCCGCCGCGTCGCAGGCCCGGCGGCTCAAGGACCCCGCGGAACTGGAGATCGTCGCCTTCGAGCGGGGCCACTTCACCTCGTACTCCGCGTGCGGCATCCCGTACTGGATCGGCGGCCAGGTCACCGAGCGGGACGACCTGATCGCGCGCACCCCCGAGGAGCACCGCGCCCGGCACATCGACCTGCGGACCCGCACGGAGGTGGTGGAGCTCGACCTCGACGGGAGCCGGGTCCGGTCCCGCGACCTGGATTCCGGGGCCGAGGCCTGGACGGGCTACGACAAGCTCGTGCTGGCCACCGGCGCCCGGCCGGTGCGGCCCCGGCTGCCCGGCATCGGCGCGCACGGGGTCCACGGCGTACAGACGCTGGACGACGGCCAGCGCCTGATGGACACCCTGGAGCGCACGGAAGGCCGCAGGGCGGTCGTCGTCGGGGCCGGTTACATCGGGGTGGAGATGGCGGAGGCCCTGGTCGGCCGGGGCTACGAGGTCACCGTCCTGCACCGCGGCGAGCAGCCGATGGCCACCCTGGACCCCGACATGGGCCGCCTGGTGCACAGCGCGATGAACCGCATGGGGATCCGTACGGTCTCCCGCGCCGAGGTGACGAAGATCCTCACGGACGAGGAGGGCCGGGTCCGTGCGGTGGCGACGGCGTCCGGGGAGGAGTACCCGGCGGACGTGGTGGTCCTCGGCATCGGGGTGGAGCCCCGGACCGCGCTGGCCCGGGCGGCGGGCCTGCCGCTCGGGGAGTCGGGCGGGGTGCTGACCGACCTGTCGATGCGGGTCCGCGGGTACGAGAACATCTGGTCCGGCGGCGACTGCGTGGAGGTCCTGGACCTCATCTCGGGCCGGATGCGCCACATCCCGCTGGGCACGCACGCCAACAAGCACGGCCAGGTCATCGGCGCGGGGGTGGGCGGCGGCTACGCGACCTTCCCGGGAGTGGTCGGGACGGCGGTGAGCAAGGTCTGCGACCTGGAGATCGCCCGGACCGGGCTGCGGGAGAAGGACGCGCTCGCGGCGGGACTGCGCTTCGTGACCGCGACGATCGGCTCGACGACGACGGCGGGCTACTACCCCACCGCAGCGGACATGACGGTGAAGATGCTGGCGGAGCGCCGTACGGGCCGGCTGCTGGGCGTCCAGATCGTCGGCGGCGCGGGCTCCGCGAAGCGGGTGGACATCGCGGCGGTCGCCCTGACGGCGGGTATGACGGTGGAACAGGTGGTCAGCCTGGACCTGGGCTACGCCCCGCCGTTCTCCCCGGTCTGGGACCCCGTCCTGGTGGCCGCGCGCAAGGCGGCCACGGCGGTCCGCACGGCCGGCCCCTGAGCCCCTCCCGCGAGCGGGAGGGGAGGCCCGCAGCGATCTGGTGGCCCTCCCCTGCGCGAGGGGGTGACCATCTGACGGACGGGGGCGGGTCCCCGGCGGTCAGCGTGCGGTCTGCGTGTGGACGTAGTCCACGAGGCGGGTCAGGGCGTCCGGGTTCGTCGTGGGCAGGACGCCGTGGCCCAGGTTGAAGACGTGGCCCTCCAGGGAGGCGGCGGCGTCCAGGACCTCGCGGGTCTTGGCCTCGACCGCCTCCGGCGTGGAGAAGAGCACCGCCGGGTCCAGGTTGCCCTGGAGCGCCTTGCCGGTGCCGACCCGGCGCGCCGCCTCGTCCAGCGGGATCCGCCAGTCGACGCCGACGACGTCCGCGCCCGCCTCGCCCATCAGGCCCAGCAGCTCGCCCGTGCCCACGCCGAAGTGGATGCGCGGGACGCCGTACGAGGCGACCGACTCGAAGACCTTCGCCGAGGCCGGCATGACCGAGCGGCGGTAGTCGGCGGGGGCCAGAGCCCCGACCCACGAGTCGAAGAGCTGCACCGCGGAGGCGCCCGCCTCGATCTGGACCTTCAGGAAGGCCGAGGTGATCTCGGCGAGGCGGTCCAGCAGGTCGGCCCACAGCTGCGGGTCGCCGTACATGAGGGCCTTGGTGTGCTCGTGGTTGCGCGACGGTCCGCCCTCGACCAGGTAGCTCGCGAGAGTGAAAGGTGCACCTGCGAAACCGATCAACGGCGTGGAGCCCAGTTCACCCGTGAGCATGCCGATGGCCTCCGTGACGTACGAGACGTCCTCGGGGGTCAGGTCGCGCAGCTGTGCGAGGTCCTCGCGGCGGCGGATCGGCTGGGCGACGACCGGGCCGATGCCCGGCTTGATGTCCAGGTCGATGCCGATGGCCTTGAGCGGGACGACGATGTCGGAGAAGAAGATCGCCGCGTCCACCTTGTGGCGCCGCACGGGCTGCAGCGTGATCTCGGTGACCAGGTCGGGCCGCATGCACGACTCCAGCATCTGCGTCCCCTCGCGCACCTTGCGGTACTCGGGGAGGGAGCGCCCGGCCTGCCGCATGAACCACACCGGGGTGTGCGGCACCGGCTCCCGGCGGCACGCCTTCAGGAAGGCGGAATCGTACGTCTGACTCGGCTGGCCCGTGGGGCGGTCATTGGCACTCACGCCGCAAATCTTCGCACGTATGAAGAAGTGCCCGACCCGGCGCGGGTGTCCCTGCGCCGCAGGGGCGCTCGTTCCGCCTAGTCTTCCCCGCATGGCTGCGGCTCAGGGACGATTTTCAGATGGCGCCGAGGGTACGGACAGCGCGAAGGAGAGCTCCGTCCCGCTCCCGTTCCGGCGGGCGGTCGACGGCTTGAAGAAGGCCCGGCTGCGGCCGGGGATCGAGATCGACCCGACGAGACCGCCCCAGCGGCTGGCGCCGTACGCCTACGCCCTGGAGGCGGCGGTCGTGGACGGGGAGGACGACCTGGCCGACGGCCGGCTGATCCTGCTCCACGACCCGGCCGGGCACGACGCCTGGCACGGGACCTTCCGGCTGGTGACCCTCGTACGGGCGGAACTGGAGCCGGAGATGGCCGCGGACCCGCTGCTCCCGGAGGTGTGCTGGTCCTGGCTGACCGGGGCACTGGAGGCGCGCGGGCTCGGGTACGGGGAGGCGGGCGGGACGGTGACCATGGCGAGCTCGCACTCCTTCGGGGGGCTCGCGGAGCGGCGGCCGACCACCCAGATCGAGATCAGGGCCTCGTGGACGCCGCGCGAGGGGGTGGGCGGAGTGCCGGACACCCCGGCGCACCTGGCGGCGTGGTGTGAACTGCTGTGCCAGATCGCGGGGCTGCCGCCGGTCGGGTCGACGGACTCGGGCACCGGCGTCGTCTCGCTGCCGCAGCGGCGCGGTCCGCACCACCCGTAGCCTGCCTCCGCGCCGCAGCGGACGCAGCGGACGCGCCCCTGGGCAGACGGGCATGGAACAGCCGATCGGGCGGGCGTAGAACGGCCGATCGAGTGAGCGTGACGACAGGTCAGAACCGGACGCCCGGTGCGGGCTTCTGATCACCTGATGATCGATCACCCGTCCGAATTGCCCGAATTGTTACTCACCAAATCGTGATCATTCCCTAAAGCCGGGCGGGTGACGTGCCGAAGGAGTCAGTGACCATCCGCACGGTTCGCACCGGCTTCCTTCCCCGAGCCGGCCGTCCCGCCACTCCCCCAGGAGGCCTAGGTGTCCGTTCTCCTCGAGCAGCCCGCAAGCCTGGTCGCCTACCGCCCGAACAAGCCGACGGCCATGGTTGTCGTGGCCGACCCCCGCGTTCGTTCCACCGTGACCCGCCACCTGTGGGCCCTCGGAGTACGCGACGTCATCGAGGCTTCGTCCATCGCGGAGGCCCGCCCCCGCGTCGGCAACCCGCGCGACATCTGCGTGGCCGACGTACACCTGCCCGACGGTTCCGGTCTCACCCTGCTCTCCGAGACCCGCGCCGCGGGCTGGCCGAACGGCCTGGCCCTGTCCGCGGCCGATGACATCGGCGCCGTGCGCAACGCCCTCGCGGGCGGGGTGAAGGGCTACGTCGTCACCGGTACGCGGACCAACATCGGGCTCCCCACCCGGCCCGGCGCCGCCCCCATCGGCGCTGCCGCCGCCCGTATGCACCGCCGCCCCCCGGGTGCCCCGAGCCACCCGGGCGGCTACCGCGAGCTCTCCGGCCGCGAGGTCGAGGTCCTGCGTCTCGTCGCCGAGGGCCAGTCCAACAAGGCCATCGGCGTCTCGATGGGCCTGTCCGCCCTGACCGTCAAGTCCCACCTCGCCCGGATCGCCCGCAAGCTGGGCACCGGGGACCGGGCCGGGATGGTCGCCGTCGCCCTGCGTACCGGGATCATCCACTGACCCTGGCCGGCAGCCGCCGGCCGGGCGAGGGCCGGAGGATTTCCGGGAGCCGTCCGCACGTCCACTGCGCGCCCGTCGACGGAACGTTCCGGCGACGGGCGCGAGGTGTTCCCGGCGAGGGCCGCTGCGACGGCCCGGGGCTCAGCCCCGCTCGTAGGCTTCCTGGGCTTCGACGACCTGGCTGAGGAGGATCTCGGTCTGGGCCCGGGTGTCGCCGCCCTCGGGGATGTCCCACTTCAGGGCCGGCAGCACGTCGGCCAGGTTGGCGAGGTCGTCGCGGTCCATGCGGGCGATGGACTGTGCCACGCGTTCGATGTCGAGTGTCATGGTGATCACGGGCTTTCGGAGTACAGCTCCATTGTGCGACGCGTGCGGGCGTGCGGCTGAGGCGTGCGACGCAGGGGTGCGATGCCCCGGTTTCCGGCCGTGAGAGCACATACAGGACACCCGATGGCGGGATCGCGGCGCTGCGCCCGGACGTACTGAGGCACGTTTTCGCAGGTCAACCCCTCCGTTGCACGAAGGCGCAGGTCAGGCGGTCGCGCGGGCGGATACCCTTGAGCGGTGACCGACGCCCAAGAGACCGCAGCAGACCTGCGCACCACCACCGGGGGCGGCCCCCCGGACGACGTCGAGAAGGCGCCGATTCCCTTGCTCGAACCCCGCGAGGGGATCCCCCCGGTGGTCGCCGACGAGGAGGCCCTCGCCCGGGTGGTCGCGGCCTTCGCCGCGGGGACCGGACCCGTGGCCGTCGATGCCGAGCGCGCCTCCGGATACCGCTACGGCCAGCGCGCCTATCTGGTGCAGCTGCGCCGCGAAGGCGCGGGGTCCGCGCTGATCGACCCGGTGGGCTGCCCCGACCTCTCCGCCCTGGGCGAGGCCCTGTCCGGCACCGAGTGGATCCTGCACGCCGCCACCCAGGACCTGCCGTGCCTGCGCGAAATAGGCATGGTGCCCACCTCCCTGTTCGACACCGAGCTGGCCGGCCGCCTCGCCGGCTTCCCGCGGGTCGGACTGGGCGCGATGGTCGAGAGCGTGCTCGGCTACGCGCTGGAGAAGGGCCACTCCGCGGTCGACTGGTCGACCCGCCCGCTTCCCGAGCCGTGGCTGCGCTACGCCGCGCTCGACGTGGAGCTCCTGGTGGACCTGCGCGACGCGCTGGAGAAGGAGTTGGAGCGGCAGGGCAAGCTGGAATGGGCCCGGCAGGAGTTCGACGCCATCGCGGCCGCCCCGCCCGCCCCGCCGCGCAAGGACCCGTGGCGCCGTACCTCCGGTATGCACAAGGTGCGCCGCCGGCGGCAGATGGCGGTCGTACGGGAGCTGTGGGAGTCGCGGGACCGGATCGCGCAGCGCCGTGACGTGTCGCCCGGCAAGGTGCTGGGGGACGCGGCGATCGTGGAGGCCGCGCTCGCGCTGCCGGCGAACGTGCACGCGCTGTCGGCCCTGCCCGGCTACGGGCAGCGGATGGGGCGGCGCCAGCTGGACCAGTGGATGGCCGCGGTGGACCGGGCGAAGGCGCTGCCCGAGAGCCAGCTGCCGCAGCCGGGGGCCACTCCGGCGGGGCCGCCCCCGCCGCGCTCGTGGGCCGACAAGGACCCGGCCGCCGCGGCCCGGCTGTCCGCGGCGCGCGCCGCGGTGTCGGCGCTGGCGGAGGAGCTGAACCTGCCCCAGGAGAACCTGATCACCCCGGACACCGTGCGCCGGCTGTGCTGGGAGCCGCCGCAGCGGCTGGAGGAGGACGCGGTGGCCCAGGCCCTGGCCGGCTACGGCGCCCGCCCCTGGCAGGTCGAGCAGGTGGCGGCTGCGCTGACCACGGCCCTCAGGGCCACCGCCTGACCCTCCCGCATCCCAGAAGCCCCCGGCCGGCCGGGGGCTTCTGCGTGCCGGAGCCGCGGCGCGGTCGAGCGCCGGCGGGCGCGTACGGGAGGGACCGGAGCCGTCGCGGACCCCCGCGGCAGTGTGACCTTCGCCGCTCCCGCCGTGAAGGGTGTCCACATGGGTTACCCGCAAGTAGCATGGGCCAGGTGAGCGCCCGCTCAGTGAGTGGCGTCCACGCGCAGCAGTGCCATCCCGCACCTGGAGGAGAGCCAACGTGCCTCGTACCGTCAGGGACGTCGTCTTCGTCGACGGCGTCCGCACCCCGTTCGGCAAGGCGGGCCCGAAGGGCATCTACCACGAGACCCGCGCCGACGACCTCGTCGTGAAGGCGATCCGGGAGCTGCTGCGCCGCAACCCGGACCTGGACCCCAAGAAGATCGACGAGGTCGCCATCGCCGCGACCACGCAGATCGGCGACCAGGGTCTGACGCTGGGCCGCACGGCCGGCATCCTCGCGGGCCTCCCCCAGTCCGTCCCGGGCTACTCGATCGACCGCATGTGCGCCGGTGCGCTGACCGCCGTCACCGCCGTCGCCGGCGGCGTGGCCTTCGGTGCGTACGACGTCGCCCTCGCCGGCGGTGTCGAGCACATGGGGCGCCACCCCATGGGCGAGGGCGTCGACCCGAACCCGCGCTTCGTCTCCGAGAAGCTGGTCGACGAGTCCGCCCTCTTCATGGGCATGACCGCCGAGAACCTGCACGACCGGTACCCGACGATCACCAAGCTCCGCGCCGACGAGTACGCCGTGCGCTCGCAGGAGAAGGCCGCCAAGGCGTACGCCGACGGCAAGATCCAGCAGGACCTGGTGCCGATCTCGGTGCGCAACACCAACGAGGCGGCGGGTGAGACGGGCTGGGGCCTGGTCACCTCCGACGAGCCGATGCGCCCGGGCACCACGCTGGAGAACCTGGCGAACCTGAAGACCCCGTTCCGTACGCACGGCCGGGTCACCGCGGGCAACGCCGCCGGTCTCAACGACGGCGCCACCGCCGCGATCATCGCGTCCGAGGACTTCGCCCGGGAGAACAACCTCCCGGTCAAGATGCGCCTGGTCTCGTACTCCTTCGCGGGTGTCGAGCCGGAGGTCATGGGTTACGGCCCGATCCCGGCCACCGAGAAGGCCCTCGCCCAGGCCGGTCTGACGATCGACGACATCGGCCTGTTCGAGATCAACGAGGCCTTCGCGGTCCAGGTCCTCGCCTTCCTGGAGCACTACGGCATCGCCGACGACGACGCCCGGGTGAACCAGTACGGCGGCGCCATCGCCTTCGGCCACCCGCTCGCCTCCTCCGGCGTCCGCCTGATGACGCAGCTGGCCCGCCAGTTCGAGGAGCAGCCGCACGTCCGCTACGGCCTGACGACCATGTGCGTCGGCTTCGGCATGGGCGCGACGGTCATCTGGGAGAACCCGCACTTCGAGGGAGACGACAAGTGAGCACCACCACTGAGCTCCTCAAGGGCGCGGCCGAGCTGTTCCCGGACGAGGTCGTGACCTCGGCGCACGTCCGCCACCTGGACCTGCCCTTCGGCGCCGGGCGCTTCGCGCTCATCACGCTGGACAACGGCTTCGACCACACCAAGCCGACCACCTTCGGCCCGCAGTCCCTCGCCAACCTGAACGCGGCGATCGACCAGGTCGAGCAGGAGGCCCTGGCCGGCTCCATCGTCGGCGCGGGCATCACCGGCAAGCCGTTCATCTTCGCGGTCGGCGCCGACCTCAAGGGCGTCGAGCTGCTGAAGAAGCACGACGAGGCGCTCGCCATCGGCAAGGGCGGCCACGACGTCTTCAAGCGCCTTGCGGGCCTGGCCGTTCCGACCTTCGCCTACTACAACGGCGCGGCGATGGGCGGCGGTGTCGAGGTCGGTCTGCACTGCACCTACCGCACCGTCTCGAAGGCCATCCCGGCCTTCTCGCTGCCCGAGGTCTTCCTCGGCCTGGTTCCGGGCTGGGGCGGCTGCACCATCCTGCCGAACCTGATCGGTGCGGACCGCGCGGTCTCGGTGATCATCGAGAACTCGCTGAACCAGAACAAGCAGCTCAAGGGGCAGCAGGTCTTCGACCTGGGCATCGCCGACGCGCTGTTCGAGGGCGCCGACTTCCTGGAGCAGTCGCTGCTGTGGACCGCGAAGGTCCTCAAGGGCGAGACCGAGGTCGTACGTGCCGAGGTCGACCGCGGCGAGGGCTGGGACGCGGCGGTCGCCCGCGGCCGCTTCATCGCGGACTCCAAGGTGCACGGCGCGGCTCCGGCCGCCTACCGCGCCCTCGACATCATCGAGGCGTCGAAGGACGGTGACCTGCAGAAGGGCTTCGACGCCGAGGACACCGCGCTCGCGGACCTCATCATGGGCGGCGAACTGCGCTCGGGCATCTACGCCTTCAACCTGGTCCAGAAGCGCGGCAAGCGCCCGGCCGGCGCCCCGGACAAGTCCCTGGCCCGCCCGGTCACCAAGGTCGGCGTCGTCGGCGCGGGCCTGATGGCCTCGCAGCTGGCGCTGCTGTTCCTGCGGCGCCTGGAGGTGCCGGTGGTCCTCACCGACATCGACCAGGAGCGCGTGGACAAGGGTGTGGGCTACGTCCACGCCGAGATCCAGAAGCTGCTCGGCAAGGGCCGCATCAACCAGGACAAGGCCAACCGCCTGACCGCCCTGGTGAGCGGTGTGCTCGACAAGGCCGAGGGCTTCGCGGACGCGGACTTCATCATCGAGGCCGTGTTCGAGGAGATGTCCGTCAAGCAGAAGGTGTTCGCGGAGGTCGAGGCGGTCGCTCCGGCGCACGCGATCCTCGCCACCAACACCTCCTCGCTGTCGGTGTCGGAGATGGCCTCGAAGCTCCAGCACCCTGAGCGCGTGGTCGGCTTCCACTTCTTCAACCCGGTCGCGATCCTCCCGCTGCTGGAGATCGTCCGCGGTGAGCAGACCGACGACGCCTCGCTGGCCACGGCGTTCGGTGTCGCCAAGAAGCTGAAGAAGACCGCGGTCCTCACGAAGGACGCCCCGGCGTTCGTCGTGAACCGCATCCTGACCCGCTTCATGGGCGAGATCCAGAACGTCATCGACGAGGGCACCCCGGTCGAGACCGCGGAGAAGGCCATCGAGCCGCTCGGTCTGCCGATGTCCCCGCTGGTGCTGCTGGAGCTCGTCGGCCCGGCGATCGGCCTGCACGTGTCCGAGACCCTGAACCGCGCCTTCCCGGAGCGCTTCACGGTCTCCGCGAACCTGGCGGCCGTCGTCAAGGCCGGGAAGCGCGGCTTCTACGTCTACGATTCGGGCAAGCCCGAGCTGGACCCCGAGGTCGCCGCGCTCCTGGTGCAGGGCGACAGCGTCCTGACCGAGCAGCAGGTCCGCGACCGCGTCCTGGACGCGGTGGCGCAGGAAATCGGCCTGATGCTGGAGGAGGGTGTCGTGGCCGAGGCCCAGGACATCGACCTCTGCCTCATCACGGGCGCCGGCTGGCCCTTCCACCTGGGCGGCATCACGCCGTACCTGGACCGTGAGGGCGTCTCGGAGCGGGTGAACGGAAAGAAGTTCCTCGCTCCCGGTGTGGCCAGCGTCCCCGCCTAGTCGGCGGTGCGCCGCGGAAGCCCGTCCCCCTCGGGGGCGGGCTTCCGCCGTTCCCGGGGGCGGCCGCGGGGCAGCCCGTCCAAGCTGGCAGAATACGGTGCATGGCGGATGGCAAGAGACCTTTCAGCCGCCGCACCCTGCTGTTCGCGGGCGGCGCGGTGGCCGCCGGGCTCACCACCACCGGCGGGCTGACCTGGGCCCTGCGGCCGGGTTCCGCGGAGCAGGACGGCCCTCGCGAGCCGGACAGCACCCAGCCGATGGCCGGCGACTTCGACATGCGGACCGGCACGCGACTGCTGGCCTCGACGCCGCTCTTCAATACGACGGGACCGCAGTCGTTCGCGTTCGACGACACGAACGGGCAGGTCTACACGCTGCAGACGGTGCAGGGCGGTATCCGGCTCGACGACGAGGAAGAGCCGGTGAGTGCGGGCGACCGCAAGGACGCCGGCGATATGTGCCTGACCCGGCTGAGCAGTTCCGGTGAAACGCTCGGGCATATGTATCTGCGCGGTTTCGGGCACGGCATTTCCTTCGGGGTCGAGCCGACCGGCCAGCGTACGTACATATGGGTGGAGGGGAACGCGGACGCCGCGAGCGGATACGGCCGCTCGGTGGTCCGGGTGCCGTTCAAGGACGGCGCGGTCCTGGACAGTTCCGACCCCTCGGTCCGGCATTTCGAGCCGCTCCCCGGCGCCTCCGGCGTCTCCCCCGCGCTCGACCTGGCCGGTGAGCGGGTGCTGGTCAGCCGCGAGGAGGAGGGCGTGCACCGGTTCGCCGTATACGGAATGCAGGACTTCCTGGCCGGGCGCTTCGGCGCCGCACAGGTCGTCAAGGCCGGCGTACAGGTCAAGGAAGAGGAGTGGTTCCAGGGTTGCGCCCTGTACGGGGACCACGTCTACGTACTGACCGGTGGTCCGTATACCGGTAAGAACGGGGACAACCCGCCGAAGTCCGGCGGAAATACCTATATCACCGTGATTGACGTGCGGACCGGGGAGGCGCAGGGGCGCCACCGCGTGACGGTCGCACCGGATCTGCCCTTCCGGGAGCCGGAGGGAATCGCGGTCAGGCGGGTCGGGTCACGGGCTGCTTTGTGCGTCGGATTTTCCGTGAAGGCGAAGGACCGGCGCGAGCTGGCGCTGTATCAGTACACCGGCTGAGAGCTCCGGAGACGGAGCGGCGAAGGTCACATATTCCGTGCTACGAAGCCGTTAATCATTGGCCCGCGGTTCACCCGGCGTTCTAGAGCCGTCCACAAGGCTGCTTATACTACTGCGACACTTCACGGGATTCTTATACCTCCACAGGGGAGGCACCGCACCATGGGCTCCAAGCGGCTGCGCGCCGTGCTCGGCGTTCTGATCACCTCTGGGCTCATCCTCAGCTTCCTGGGCATGCTGGTCGCCGTCGCGTTCGTCTCCCTCCCCCTGTTCGCGGGCTGCGCCGCCCTCAGCTACATCGCCGACCTGATGCTCCACAACACCGAGTCGACGACCCTGGAGCGGCTGCGCGATTCGCGCTTCGGCCTCACCATGCGCTTCCTGATCCGCCAGTTCCTACTGCTGGGCCTGTGCGGTGCGGTTTCGGACATCGAGTCGTTCGTGGCCCAGATGACCACCATCGGCCTGCTCCTGCTGTTCATCCTCCAGCTCGCGTACGGCGCGCTGCTCAAGCACGTCCGCAAGATGCGCAACGAGCTGCCGTTCACCACGCGCGGGCTGGACCTTGAGGCACTCGGCATCCGCCGCATGCCGCACCCGTTCCTGATGAACAAGCACGTCCGCAAGACGCTGCACCTGGACATCCCGCTGGTGGCCGGATCCCTCGCCACCATCGCGACGGACGACTGGCGCTACGTCACGTACGGCATGATCACCACCGTCTTCCTCGCCTACTTCTCCCTGCTGGTGCTGGTGCCCGACGCGCGCAACGCGCTGAAGCTGCCCACCACCGACGAGGCCATCGACGAGCTCAACCACCAGCTGGCCGAATACCGCCCCCAGGTCGCGCTCTACTTCACCTTCGCGGCCATCTCCAAAGACTTCATGTACCAGGTCAACATGTGGCTGGAGTCGCTGGAGGCGCTCGAACTGCGGCCCATCATCGTGCTGCGCGAGCGGGCCACCCTGCGCTACCTGGACGCGACGTCCGTGCCCGTCATCTGCATTCCCAAAGCAGACAATCTGGCGCGTATCGAAATGCCGGAACTGCGCGTCGCCCTTTACCCGGGCAATGCGGGCAAAAACGTGCACATGCTCCAGCGTGCCGAGGTCAAGCACGTGTTCATCGGCCACGGCGACAGCGACAAACTCGCCAGCAGCAACCGCGTCAGCAAGGTGTTCGACGAGATCTGGGTGGCCGGCCGGGCCGGCCGCGACCGCTACGAGCGCATCAAGCACGCCGTCTCGCACCACCAGATCGTCGAGGTCGGCCGCCCCCAGCTGATGTCCCTGCACCGCTGGACCGGAAAGGTCGCGGGCCCCATCCCCACCGTCATCTACGCCCCCACCTGGGAGGGCTGGACCGACGACGCCTGCTACACCTCGGTCATCCCGGCCGGCGAAAAACTGATCAAGGCGCTGCTGGACTACGAGCGCGAGATCCGCATCATCTACAAACCGCACCCGCTCACCGGCTCGCGCTCCGCCGAGGCCGCCGCCGCCCACCGCCGCGTCATCGCCCTCCTGGAAGAGGACAACGCGCGGCGTTTCGGCCGCAACCTCACCGACTCCAAGGCCGCCGCCAAGAAGCTCGCGCGAATCGACAAGCGCATCGCCGAGCTCTCCGAGCGCGGCGTGAGGTCCAAGTACCCGGACCTCACGGAGGAGGAGCGGACCGCGCGCATCCGGCGCAGCCGCAACCAGGCCGGCGCCCTGTACTGGAGCGCCGTACCCGACTCCGCGCACCACGTGGTGACCGACCGGATCCCGGCCCTCTACGACTGCTTCAACCAGTCCGACCTGCTCATCGGCGACATGTCCAGCGTCGTCTCCGACTTCGTCGCGACGCTGAAGCCGTACGCCATCTTCAACCTCGACGGGCTGCCGGACGACCAGTTCCGCAACGAGCAGCGGACGGCGTACGCCTCCTACCTGCTCGACGGCGACTGCAACGGTCTGGCGGAGGCCATCGAGGCGACGCTGAACCCGCGCGAGGACGTGATGGCGCCGTACCGCGAGCAGCTCAAGGAATACCTCCTCGGCGAGGAGTACCCGCCCAGCATCGTCCGCTTCAACGCGGCCGCGAACAACCTCTACCGGCGGGGGCTGCGCGACTTCCCCATCGAATACCCGGAGCCGATCCCCCACTCCGTGTGACCGCGTCGCACCGTCCCCACCCCGCCGTCCACCGCCGTGCCGCATCCCCACCCCAGGAAGTAGGAGTCCGTGTCCTCCAGACCTGCCCCCCGTCGCACCATCGCCGTCGTTCTCGCCGGGGGCACCGGTCAGCGCATCGGGCTCCAAATCCCCAAGCAGCTCATCAAGATCGCCGGCAAGCCGATCCTGGAACACACGCTGCACATCTTCGAGAACGCCCCGGACGTCGACGAGGTGATCCTCCTCATGACGCCCGCCTACGTGGAGGACGCGCGGCGCATCGTCGAGCGGGCCCACCTGGGCAAGGTCACACAGGTCCTCGCGGGCGGCTCCACCCGCAGCGAGACCACCCGGATCGCCATCAGCGCCGCGGCCTCGGGCCTCGCCGAGGGGGAGGACTGCAACCTCCTCTTCCACGACGCGGTACGCCCGCTGCTCTCGCAGCGCGTCGTCCGCGAATGCGTGGAGTCCCTGGAGCGCTACCAGGCCGTCGACGTCGCCATCCCGTCCTCCGACACCGTCATCGTGACCCGCACCCACGGGGACGACGGCGAGTTCATCACCGAGGTGCCCGACCGCTCCCGGCTGCGCCGCGGCCAGACCCCGCAGGGCTTCCGCCTGTCCACCATCCGCGCCGCCTACGACCGGGCGGCCGCGGACCCGTTCTTCCAGGCCACCGACGACTGCTCGGTGGTCGTCAAGTACCTGCCCGACGTCCCGGTCCACGTGGTCACCGGCGACGACTACAACATGAAGGTCACCCAGCCGGTCGACGTGTTCATCGCCGACAAGCTGTTCCAGCTCGCCTCCCACGCCGCGCCCGCACAGGCCGGCGAGCAGGCCTACCGGGAGCAGCTGGCCGGCAAGACGATGGTGGTCTTCGGCGGCTCGTACGGCATCGGCGCCGACATCTCGCGCATCGCCGAGGGCTTCGGGGCCCGCGTCTTCGCCCTGGGCCGCACCTCGACCGGTACGCACGTGGAGAACCTCGACCACGTCGAGGAGGCCCTCGCCCGGGCCTACGCCGAGACCGGCCGGATCGACTACGTCGTCAACACCGCGGGCGTGCTGCGCGTCGGCCGCCTCGACGAGACCGACAACGACACGATCCGGGAGGCGCTGGAGGTCAACTACCTCGCTCCCGTGAACATCGCCCGGACCTCGTACAAGTACCTGAGCGAGACCCGGGGCCAGCTGCTGCTGTTCACCTCCAGCAGCTACACCCGCGGACGCGCCGAGTACAGCCTGTACTCCTCGACCAAGGCCGCCATGGTCAACCTGACGCAGGCGCTGGCCGACGAGTGGGCCGAGGACGGCATCCGGGTCAACTGCGTCAACCCGGAGCGGACCGCGACCCCGATGCGCACCAAGGCGTTCGGCCAGGAGCCCTCCTCTTCGCTGCTGACCTCCGAGTCGGTGGCCCTGACCTCCCTGGACGTCCTCGTCTCGGAGATGACCGGACACGTGATCGACGTGCGCAAGCAGGACCCGACCACGACGCCGGCGCAGCGCTCCGGCTTCGAGGCGGCCCTGGCGTCCGTGCTGATCCAGACCACGGAGGACCAGGGGGTCTAGGCGTGACGTACGCACCCGGGCAGCAGCAGCACCGGCCGCGGAGGATCTTCGTGGCGGGCGACTCCGAGGCGGTCACCCGGCCGTACAGCTACCTGCCGATGGCGGGCTGGGCGCAGACGCTGCCGCTCTTCCTCACCGACGCGGTCGAGGTGGTCAACTGCGCCCGCGCCCGTGCGAGCTCGAAGAGTTTCCGCGAGCGCGGGCGGCTCCAGTGGATCCTCGACCAACTGGAGCCCGGCGACTACCTGCTGTTCGGCTTCGGCCAGATCGACTGGAAGACCGACCCCGGCCTGCACACCAAGCCGTTCTCCACCTTCCAGGAGCACATGGCCGCCTTCGTGCACGGGGCGCGGGAGCGGCAGGCCCACCCGGTGATCCTGCTGCCGTACGAGCGGCGCCGCATGGACGCCCACGGCAACGTCGCCCGTTTCCTGGGCGACTACCCGCTCGCCGCCCGGCAGCTGGCCGAGGACGAGCACGTCCCCGTCGTCGACCTGTACGGCCAGAGCCTTCAGTGGTGGGAGGAGCTCGGGCCGGAGTCGTCCAAGCTCGTCTTCACGTATCTGCGGCCGGGCGAGCCGCTCCTGGCGAACGTCCAGGACGGGGACAACGTGCACCTGCGGGCGGAGGGCGCGGTCGAGTGCGCCCGGTTCGTCGCCCGGAGCCTGGCCGAGCAGGGCGTCATCCCCTCCCACTGGGTCCGCGACCTCGACCGCCGCCGGTTCTCCTACGAGGAGATGGGCTGGCTGGACGAGGACACGTTCGCGCACCGTACGAAGTCCCGGGTGTCCGAGCCCGCAGTACGCAAGGAGTCCACCGCGTGAACCTCCTCCGCCGGGGACAGGCCGTCGGCGACACCCCTTCGCTCGGCACCGTCTACGCAGCCCTGTACAGCTCGGCCGACCCGCGGCGCGGCGCGTCCCCGGGCGAGACCGTCCAGTTCGGCCTGTCCGTGGCTCCCGATCAGGGCGCCTCGCGCGGCTGCGCGTACCTGACGGAGGAACCGCTGACCGCCGTCGGCGAGATCGTCGGCGTGCAGGGGCTGGAGTACTTCCCCGGGCAGCGCTGGTTCCGGGTCCGCGCGGACGCCGGGGAGCAGACGACGGGGGTCCTGCACCTGCGCGTCGGCGACTCGGCCACCGCCCGCAGCATCCGCCCCCGGATCCTCGTGGGCATCCCGGACGCGTCCGGCCGCAAGCTCGTGCGCACGGGCAGACTCGCCGCCGAACCCCTGCCGCTGCGGCCGCCCACGGCCCGCGGCCTGCGGATCGCGACCGAACCGGGCCGGCCGGGCACGGTGAACGTGCTGTCGGGGGCCCCGGCGGGAAGCACCGCGATCTCCGTGACTCAGCCGAAGAGCGGCCGGGCGGAGCTGTCGCAGGACGGCTGGGCCACCTACGCGCCCGCCCCCGGCTTCACCGGCTACGACCGGTTCACCTACACCGTGGGCACGGCGGCGTCCGCCAAGCTGACCTCGCACGTGAACGTCTTCGTGGGCTCCCTGGAACACATCCCGGGCGCCTTCCCGCAGCATCCCGCGGACAGCGCGCCGCGCCCCTGGCAATGGCCCGAGCTCACCGGGGAGATGCCGTGGCCCCGCCCCGCCGCCCCGCAGAACCGATGAGGATCCCGAGATCATGAACACCGCCGTCGTCGGCGCCACCGACGTCAAGGACGTCACGGTCGCCGTCCGGGTCTGCAACCAGGCCGCCGCGCTCGACGCCTGTCTGGCCTCCGTCCTCGTGCAGTCCATCGGCACGGACCGGCTGGAGATCATCGGTGTCGACGACGGCTCGACCGACGAGAGCGGGTCCGTACTGGCCCGTGCGGCGCACCAGTACCCCTCGTTCGTCCGCGCGGGCCAGGTGTCCCACGGGCTCAGCCCGGCGGCGGCCCGCAACTGGGCGCTGAGCCAGGTGCGCGGACGGTACGTCATCTTCCTGGAGGCCACGGACCGGCTGGCGCCCGACGCGCTGGAGAGGATGGTCACGGCCGCCGACACCCACGAGGCCGACGTCGTGCTCGGGAAGCTGGAGAGCGCGGGCCGGCATGCGGTCGCGACCTCGATGTTCCGCAAGAACCAGGCCTATGCCGATGTGTACGCCTCGCGGGTCTACTGGTCGCTGACGCCGGACAAGCTGTTCCGCACCAGCATGCTGCAGCGCCGGGGGCTGAGCTTCCCGACCGACATGCCGATCGGCGACGACCAGGCGTTCACCGCCGCCGCCTTCATCGGGGCGGACAACGTCTCCGTCGTCGGCGACGCGACCTGCGTGGTCAAGGGCGCCCCGCCGGCGGAGCGCGCGACGCTGCCGGACCGGGTCGCCCTCGCCTCCCGGATGCTGGGCGTGATCGCCTCGCAGCTGCCCGAGGGCCCGCGCCGGGACAAGCTGCAGTCCCGCCACCTGGAGGTGGAGCTCGGCAAGGCGACCGAGGCCGCCCTGCTGTCCGCCGCGGACGCGGCGGAGCGCGACCAGGCCCTGTGGGGCGCGGCCGAGGTGCTGCGCACCCAGGCCTCGCCGGGGGCGCTGGCCCTGCTGCCCCGGATGGTGGCCGTGCGGTACGCCCTGCTCGCGCAGGGCCGGTTCGCCGAGGCGCAGCGGATGGCCGCCTTCGAGGCGGACAAGGACCGGCCGGCCGTCCGCAAGACGGTGGAGAACGGCCGGGTGTTCACGACACTGCCGTTCTTCCGCGACCCGCAGGTCGCCCTGCCGGACGAGTTGTTCGACATCACCGGTGACATGACGGTGACCCACCAGCTGGAGAAGGCCCGCTGGGACGGGCCGATGCTGCTGCTGGAGGGCTTCGCCTTCTTCGAGCAGCTGTCGACGAAGGACCGCGCCACCCGCGTGGTGCTGCGGGAGCGCACGAGCGGCGCGCAGGAGAGCTACTCGGTGACGGCCCGCCGGGACGACACCCTGACCAACGCCAAGGGCAGGCCCCGGGCGATGGGCCGCTTCTCCTCCCGGGTCAACCTCGCGCAGACCTCCAGTGGCTGGCCCCTTCCCCCGGGCACCTGGGACCTCCACCTCGCGGTCGGCTTCGAGGGCGTGACGCAGGAGGTGCGGCTCGGCCCGCGGCGCTCCGCCGATCTCGACACGACCGCCCGGATGCCGGTGCGGATCGCGGCCGCGCCCGGTGCGCAGGGCATGGAGCTGGCGGCCACCCCGTACTACACGGAGTCCGGCGGCCTCACCATCGAGGTGTCCCAGCGCACGCCGCTGCCGCGGCACGCCTGACCGCCCGCCGGCCGCAGCCTGCGCCCGACGCCGCTGCCCGCCTCAGGCGGCGGCGTCCCAGGGGCCGAAGACCAGCCCCGGCTGGGTGGCGTCCTGGCGGGCGCAGATGAGGGTGCCGTCGGCGTCGAAGGCGGCGACGACGAGACGTCCGGCCGCGTCGACGGCGACCTGCGGGGCGTAGGCGCCGTGGCCGCCGAGGGAGGCCCACCACGCGCCGTACCCCTCGTTCTCGGTGACGTAGGCCGTGAGTTCGACGTCGCCCTCCGCACCGATCTGGGCGAGCACGGTGCAGTCGTAGCCGCCGATGACGGCCCTGACGACACCTGGCGCCCCCTGGCCCCCGGCGCCGCCCAGACTCATCAGGCCGCTCTGGACACCGCCCTGGGCCGCGCGCCAGGCGACGAGCGAGCCGTCGCCGGGGTACCGCCAGAAGTACGTCACCCTGCGCGGGCCCGTCTCGTACAGGACCGGGGTTCCCGGGACGACGGGCGTGGGGATGCGGTCGGCGAGCTGGAAGCGGCCCTGGCTGACACCCACCCAGCGGTCGGCTCCGGCCGGCCCGAGGGCGAGCAGCTCCAGCGGCCCGCCGACGGCCATCAGCGGGGTCGCGTCACCGCGGTAGGGCTCGGGCGAGACCAGCTTCCACCCGCCCCAGACGCCCTCGGCGTTGCGGCTGCGCCGCAGGATGCCACCGTGGCGCAGGGAGACGATGACGTGCGTGGAGCCGGAGCGCTGGTTGACGGCGATGCGCGGGGGACCGGCCAGGGCGTCGTCCGGGGGGCCGCCGCGCAGGCCGGGGGTGCCGAGGCTGTGCCAGTCGTAGATGCCGCGGCCCGGCTGGAACTGGGTGGACACGATGACCTCGGGGCTGCCGGAGCCGTGCGCAGCGGCCCTGAGGGCGACGAAGTGGACATATCCCTCGCGGCTCTGCGCCATGGAGACGGACCCCGTCCAACCAGGCACGTCGAGGGCCTCGGGGCCGGTCCAGCCGGTGTGGGGGGCGGCGGCCTCGGTCCAACGCAGAAGGCCGTGCGGGCCGCTGGCGTAGGCGCTCAGACGCCCGTCGGCTCCGGCGAACAGCCAGTTTCCGGCCGGGGGCGCAAGGGGCGGGGCGCCGGCTCCGGGCAGGGCGCCGGCCTCGGCGCCGCGGGCCGAAGAGGCAGCCCGGCCAACGCCTTTGCCTCGGATCACGCCGCTGTCCACCCTTCTGCCGAGTATGTCCACTGTGCGAGCGACAGGGCTCTGCACCCATAAGAATCAGCCACTCGAAAGTGTGTCTTATGATGCACCCCATCGATAATAGAAGGGCCCTGCCTCCATGACCGACCGCCCCTCGGCCTCTTCCCCTTCGTCCCGGCGCAAGCCGAGGCGCGGCGGCAGGCGAGTCCTGCGCATCGTGCTGCTGACGACGGCGGTCCTCATCCTGGCCGTCGGCGGCGTCGGCTGGTGGACGTACAGCCACCTCAACGGCAACATCGACAGCGTCGACCTCGACCAGGCCATCGGGGACAACCGGCCGAAGAAGGTCGTCGCGGGCGCCCAGAACGTCCTGGTGCTCGGCTCCGACTCGCGGGCCGGGGCGAACGGGGACCTCGACCACGGCGACGTCAGCGGCGCCCGCTCGGACACCGCGATGCTGGTGCACATACCCGAGGGCCGGGCCAGGGCCACCGCGGTCAGCATCCCGCGCGACACCCTGATCAACCGGCCCGAGTGCAAGGACGGCGAGGGCAACACGGTCAAGCCCGCCAACCGGGTCATGTTCAACTCGGTCTACTCCCTCGCCGGCCCCGCCTGCGTGGTCAAGACCGTGGAGGAGATGTCGGGGATCCGCGTGGACCACTTCGTGGAAGTGGACTTCGCCGGGTTCAAGGGGCTGGTGGACGCCCTGGGCGGGGTCACCGTCACCCTGGACAAGCCGATGAGCGGCGCGAAGGGCGGCCTCAAGCTGGACGCGGGCACGCACCGGCTGAACGGCACCGACTCGCTGAAGTTCGTCCGCACCCGCTACGGCTACGGCGACGGCAGCGACCTGGGGCGCATAGGCCTCCAGCAGCAGTTCATGATGGCCATGCTGTCGGAGATCAAGAGGCAGGACGCCCTCGGCAACCCCGCCCGGCTCTACAAGCTCGCGGACGCCGGCACCAAGTCGTTGACCACCGACTCCGACCTGGGCTCGCTGACCGCCCTGGCCGACTTCGCCCAGAGCATGAAGGGCGTGGACCCGGACACCATGGAAACGATCATGCTGCCGGTGGCCTACGACAAGGTCGACCCGAACCGTGTCGTCGTCGCACAGCCCCAGGCGGGCCTGCTGTGGGAGGCTCTGCGCACCGACCAGAAGATCCCGGCCGAGGCGAAGAAGTCACCCGCCAAGGGCTGATTCAAAGCTCCCTCAGAACTCCGCGCCGCGCCCGACCTTGTGCAGGCGGCTGTTGCGGCGTCCGTACAGGAAGTAGACGAAGAAGCCGATCACCATCCAGATCCCGAAGCGGATCCAGGTCTCCGTCGGCAGGTTGAGCATCAGCCACATCGAGGCCGCGATCGACAGGATTGGGATCACCGGCACCCACGGGGTGCGGAAGGACCGGTGGAGATCGGGGCGGGTCCGGCGCAGGACGATCACGCCGAGGGCCACCACCACGAAGGCGAACAGGGTGCCGATGTTCACCAGTTCCGCGAGCTTCTCAAGGCTGGTGAAGCCGGCGACGACGGCGATGAGCACACCCAGCAGGACGGTCGCCCTGTAAGGGGTGCGGTACTTCGGGTGGGTGACGGAGAAGACGCGCGGCAGCAGTCCGTCACGGCTCATCGCGAAGAACACCCGGGTCTGGCCGAGCAGCAGGATCATGCACACGGTGATCAGGCCGACGGCCGCACCGAGGCTGATGGCGCCGGCGAAGAAGGGCTGGTCCACCGACTTGAAGGCTTCGGCGAGCGGGGCGCTCGCCGACATCTGCCGGTAGTCCTGCATGCCGGTGACCACCAGCGTCACCGCCACGTAGAGCACCGTGCAGATGAGGAGCGAGCCGAGGATGCCGCGCGGCATGTCCCGCTGGGGGTTCTTGGTCTCCTCGGCCGCGGTGGCCACGACGTCGAAGCCGATGAAGGCGAAGAAGACGAGAGAGGCCGCGGTGAAGATGCCCATGACGCCGAAGTTGGTGGGTTCGTAGCCGAAGAGCACCTGGACCAGCGGCGCCTTCAGGCCGCTGCCCGCGGGTTGCGGCTCGGCCGGAGGGATGAACGGCGAGTAGTGGTCCGCCTTGATGAAGAACAGGCCCGCGATGATGACCAGCAGCACGACGGTGACCTTGATGGCGACGACGATCGCGGTGATCCGGGCCGAGAGCTTCGTCCCGACGACCAGGATCGCGGTGAGGACCAGGACCAGCAGGAAGGCCAGCAGGTCGAAGGTTCCCCCCGCGTCGGGCCCGGCCAGCGCGACGGGCAGGTCCCAGCCGAGGTTGGTGTGCATGAGGTGGCGCACGTACCCGGACCAGCCGACCGCCACGACGGCGGTGCCGAGCGCGAATTCGAGCACCAGGTCCCATCCGATGATCCAGGCGGGCAGTTCACCGATCGAGGCGTACGAGAAGGTGTACGCCGAGCCGGCCACCGGCACGGTGGACGCGAACTCGGCGTAGCAGAGCGCCGCGAGGGCGCAGACGATGCCGGACGCCACGAAGGCGAGGGCGGTGGCGGGTCCGGCGTTGTTCCGGGCTGCGATGCCCGTGAGGACGAAAATGCCGGTGCCGATGATGACGCCGACGCCGAAGACGGTCAGGTCCCATGCGGACAGGGACTTGCGGAGCGCGTGTTCCGGCTCCTCGGTGTCCCGGATGGACTGTTCCACCGTCTTGGTGCGGAAGGGACTGTTGAGATCCGTACTCACCGACGTACCTCCGTACGGGGACGCACGCGAAAGGGCCGGGAGGCCCACCTCCTTCAGGGTGATCTCCCGGCCCGTGACGTGCAACCGCGCCTCGGCCCTCTGGCCTAGTCGCCGGCCTAGTCGACCGCGGCGGCCGGCTCGCTGTCGAAGCGCCCGTCCAGCTTCGCCACCAGACCGGTGACCTGGCGCGCGATGTCCGGAGCGGTCAGGCCGATCTCCGCCAGGATCTCCTTGCGCAGGGCGTGGTCCAGGAAGCGCTGCGGGATGCCGAAGTCGCGCAGCGGTACGTCCACACCGGCGTCGCGCAGCGCCTGCGAGACGGCGGCGCCCACACCGCCGGCGCGGCCGTTGTCCTCGACGGTGACGACCACCCGGTGCCGCTCGGCGAGCGGGGCCAGTGCCTCGTCGACCGGCTTGACCCAGCGGGGGTCGACCACGGTCGTGGAGATGCCCTGCTTGTCGAGCAGGTCGGCGATCTCCAGGCACATCGGGGCCATGGCTCCGACCGAGACGAGCAGTACGTCCGGCCGGGTGACCTCGGGGGCGGGCCCGCGCAGCAGGTCCATGCCGCCGATGCGGCCGACGGCCGGGACGGCCGGGCCGACGACGCCCTTGGAGAAGCGGACCACGGTCGGGGCGTCCTTGACCTCGACGGCCTCGCGCAGCTGGGCGCGCAGCTGCTCCGCGTCGCGCGGGGCGGCCAGCCGCAGGCCGGGCACGACCTGCAGGATCGACATGTCCCACATGCCGTTGTGGGAGGCGCCGTCGTCACCGGTGACACCGGCGCGGTCCAGGACGAAGGTGACACCGCACTTGTGCAGGGCCACGTCCATCAGGACTTGGTCGAAGGCGCGGTTGAGGAAGGTGGCGTACACCGCGAAGACGGGGTGGACCCCGCCCGTGGCCAGGCCGGCCGCGGAGGTCGCGCCGTGCTGCTCGGCGATGCCGACGTCGTAGATGCGGTCCGGGAAGGCCTCGGCGAACTTGTTGAGGCCGACCGGGTGCAGCATGGCGGCGGTGATGCCGACGATGTCGGGGCGCTCGTGGCCGAGCTTGACCATCTCGTCGGCGAAGACCGAGGTCCAGCTGGCGGCGGCGGTCTTGACGGGCAGACCGGTGTCCGGGTGGATCACGCCGACCGCGTGGAAGCGGTCCGCCTCGTGCTCCAGTGCCGGGGTGTAGCCGCGGCCCTTCTGGGTGAGGCAGTGCACGATGACCGGGCCGCTGAAGCGCTTGGCGCGCTGCAGGGCGGACTCCAGGGCCTCGATGTCGTGGCCGTCGATGGGCCCGATGTACTTCAGGCCGAGGTCCTCGAACATGCCCTGGGGGGCGATGAAGTCCTTGAGGCCCTTCTTGGCGCCGTGCAGGGTCTCGAAGAGAGGCTTCCCGACGACGGGGGTGCGCTCCAGGATCTCCTTGCCGCGGGCCAGGAAGCGCTCGTAGCCGTCCGTGGTGCGCAGGGTGGCCAGGTGGTTCGCGAGGCCGCCGATGGTGGGGCCGTACGAGCGCTCGTTGTCGTTGACGACGATCACCAGCGGGCGGTCCTTGGCGGCGGCGATGTTGTTCAGCGCCTCCCAGGCCATGCCGCCGGTGAGCGCGCCGTCGCCGATGACGGCCGCGACGTGGTGGTCGTCCCGGCCGAGGACCTCGTTGGCCTTGGCGAGGCCGTCGGCCCAGCCCAGCACCGTGGAGGCGTGCGAGTTCTCGATCACGTCGTGCTCGGACTCGGCCCGCGAGGGGTAGCCGGACAGACCGCCCTTGGTGCGCAGGCCGCCGAAGTCCTGGCGGCCCGTGAGGAGCTTGTGCACGTAGGCCTGGTGGCCGGTGTCGAAGAGGACCTTGTCCTTGGGCGATTCGAAGACCCGGTGCAGGGCGATCGTCAGTTCGACCACACCGAGGTTGGGGCCGAGGTGCCCGCCGGTCTTGGAGACGGCGTCGACGAGGAAGGACCTGATCTCGGCGGCGAGCTGGGTGAGCTCCTCCTGACTGAGCCGGTCCAGATCGCGCGGTCCCTTGATGCGGGTCAGCAGCACCCGTGCCTCCTTGCAGTTGCTTGCTGGTCTGTCGAGTCTAATGTTCCGTCGGCGAGCGAAGTCATCGGGCTGCCGTAGGCGGGTCACAGCTCTGTGATACCTGTACACATCACCCTGATGTCACACATCACATACGGGCGTTTACCCACACAGCTGTACGTAAGGCATCCGTGCCGGCGCACGCACATGTGCCCGGCGCCACACGGAGTGGCACCGGGCACTGTGACCGTTCTTACCGTTCCTACCGCTCTTGCCGCACCGGGCGCGGTGTCAGGCGCGTCCGGCCGTCTTCTGGGTCTTGCGGGTGACCGAGTCGATGACCACGGTCGCCAGCAGCACCGCACCGGTGATCATGTACTGGATCGGCGTGGCGATTCCCTCAAGGGCCAGACCGTACTGGATCGAGGTGATCACCATGACACCGAGGAGGGCGTTCCACGTGCGGCCGCGGCCGCCGAAGAGGCTGGTGCCGCCGATCACGGCCGCCGCGATCACGTTCATCAGCAGGTCGCCGGCGCCGGCGCTCTGGTTGGCCGCCGCGATCTTGGAGGCCCAGAACAGGCCGCCGATGGCCGCGAAGGTACCGGCGATGGCGAAGACCGCGATGCGGATCCCGGTGACGTTGATGCCCGCACGGCGGGACGCCTCGACGCTGCCGCCGAGGGCGAACACGTTGCGGCCGAACGTCGTGCGGCGCAGGACGAAGTCCGTTCCGACCAGCACCACCACGAAGAGCACCACCGCGAGGGGCAGGCCCTTGTACTGGTTGAACACCGCGGCGGGGCCGAAGGTGAACAGAGCGAGCAGGCCGGTGCGCAGCACGAGCTCGCTCATCGGGCGGGAAGGGACCCCCGCGGCCTGGCGGCGGCGGTTGTCGTAGAAGCTCGCCAGGAAGTATCCGACCACGGCGACCGCCGCGAGGCCGTAGCCCGCCGCCACGTCCGAGAAGTAATACGTGGTGAGCTGCCCCACCACGCCGTCGGAGTCGAGGTTGATCGTGCCGTTGCTGCCGAGGATCTGCAGCATGGCTCCGGACCAGAACAGCAGGCCCGACAGGGTGACCGCGAAGGCCGGCGCGCCGATCTTGGCGAAGAAGAAGCCGTGGATGGCCCCGATCAGGGCGCCGCCGCCGATGGCGAGCAGGATCGCCACCCACTCGTTGACCCCGTGGGTGACGGCGAGGACGGCGACGATCGCACCCGAGACACCGCTGACCGAGCCGACCGAGAGGTCGATCTCGCCGAGCAGCAGCACGAAGATGATGCCCACGGCCATCATGCCGGTGGCCACCATCGTGATCGCGATGTTGGTGAGGTTCTCCGGGGACAGGAAGTTCGAGTTCAGTCCCTGGAAGATGCCCCAGATGATGATCAGGCCGATCACGACCGGGAGGGATCCGAGGTCGCCGGCCTTCATCTTGCGGCCGAACTCGCTCAGGTAGCCGGCCAGGCCCTGCTCGCGGACGAGGAGGCGCGGGTCCACCACGGGAATGGCGTCCGCCGGGGCGGCGGGGTTGGCCAGCTTGGCCACCTCTTCCGCCGCGGTGTGGTGTTCGGTGCTCACTTGCGAGCCTCCCCGGTACGGGCCGCCCGGCGGGTCACGGCGTTGTCCGTGGCTCCCGTGATGGCGGAGATGATCTCTTCCTGCGAGGTGTCCTTGACGGCGAAGACACCGTTGTTGCGGCCCAGCCGCAGGACCGCCACCTTGTCGGCGACGGCCTTCACATCGGCCATGTTGTGGCTGATGAGGATGACGGCGTGGCCGCGCTCGCGCAGCCGCTCCACGAGGTCGAGGACCTGGGCGGTCTGCTCGACGCCGAGGGCGGCGGTGGGCTCGTCGAGGATGACGAGCTGGGGCTCGCCCAGCATCGAGCGGGCGATCGCCACGGTCTGGCGCTGACCGCCGGAGAGGGACGCGATGGGGATGCGGACACTGGGGATCCGGATGGACAGGGTGGTCAGGAGCTCGCGGGCGCGGCGCTCCATCTCCACCTCGTCCAGGACACCGCGGCGCTTGAGCTCGCGGCCCAGGAACAGGTTGCCGACGACGTCGATGTTGTCGCACAGCGCGAGGTCCTGGTAGACCGTCGCGATGCCCAGGTTCTGGGCGTCATGGGGCTTGTTGATCGAGACCGGCTTGCCCTCCCATTCGATGACTCCGTCATCGATGGGGTGGACGCCGGCGATCGTCTTGACGAGCGTGGACTTGCCGGCGCCGTTGTCGCCGACCAGGGCGACCACCTCGCCGGAGTGGATTTCGAGCTCTACGTCGGTGAGCGCCTGGACGGCACCGAATCGCTTCGAGACCCCTCGCAACGCCAGCACGGGCGCAGCGGACACATGAACCATCTCCTTCGCCGCCTGACCGGCGGGGATGTCGTGCAGTAAGTGCAGGAGCGGGGTGGGTGGGGGAACGTTTCTGCCCGGCGCCCCGCGGCCGGCGGGGGAAGAGGGGCGGGGCGCCGGGCAGGCGCGTGGGGTCCTGGGGACCGGAGGCCGCGGGGGCGGGCCTCCGGTCGGCAGGACTGGGGGCCTCGCGGGCCCCGGGGGGCCCGCGTGGGGCCGGACACCGGCCCGGACCGGGCCGGGAGGCCTACGTATTTCTACGTATGCCCCCGAGCGGCCTACTTCAGGCCGAGGGTGGCGCAGGCGGCCGCGTACTTGTCGGTGCAGATCTCGTCGGCCGTGTAGACACCGTCCTTGATGACAGTGTCCTTGATGTTGTTCTTGGTCAGCGAGACGACCGGGACCAGGACCGAGGCGATGCCCTTGGTGGTGGGGCTGTCGACCTTGGAGGTGGTGACGCCCTCAAGCTTCTCGCCCTTGGCGAGCGCCACGGCCATCTTCGCGGCGGCCTCGGCCTCGGGGGCGTAGGGCTTGTAGACGCTCATGAACTGCTCGCCCGCGACGATGCGCTGCACACCGGCGAGTTCCGCATCCTGGCCGGTGACCGGGGGCAGGGGGGACATGTTGGCCGCCTTGAGGGCGGTGATGATGCCGCCGGCCATGCCGTCATTGGCGGAGTAGACGCCGATGATCTTGTCCTTGCCGAGCGCCGAGATCGCACCCGCCATGTTGGTGTTGGCGTTCTCGGGCTTCCACTCCTTGGTGTCGTACTCCTTGCCGATGTTCACCTTGCCGTCGAGGACGGAGTGGGCGCCCTTCTTGAAGAGGGCGGCGTTCGGGTCGGTGACCGACCCGTTCATCATCACGATGTCGCCGTCCTTGGCCTTGTCGCCCAGGGCCTCCAGCAGGGCCTTGCCCTGGACCTTGCCGACCTCTTCGTTGTCGAAGGAGGTGTAGGCCTCGATCGGGCCCTCGGCGAGGCGGTCGTAGGCGACGACCGGGATGCCGGCCTCCTTGGCCTTCTTGACCGAGCCGGCGATGGCCTTGGAGTCCACGGCGTCGATGACCAGGACGTTCACCTTGTTGGTGATCATCGTGTCGACCTGGGAGTTCTGCGTGGTCGCGTCCTGCTTGGCGTTGGCGTAGACCACCGTGGCCTTGCCGTCCGTGAGTTCGGAGACCTTCTTCTCGAAGAGCGGCTTGTCGAACTTCTCGTAGCGCGCGGTCTGGTTCTCCGGCAGGAGCAGACCGATCTTGATCGCACCACCCGCGGTGCCGGAGCCGGACTCCTTCGGCTTCTCGCCGGCCTCCTTGGCGCTGCCACAGGCGGCAAGGGAAGCGGCCATTGCGGTGGCGGCTACGGCTACGGCGGCTCTACGCATACGCGTGTTCATTACTTGAACCTCCCTGACGAGGCCGCAACGTTGCGGCCGAGGTGAGCGTGAGTCAACCTCGGCCGCAGTTTGTCGTCAAGGAGTGAATCCTTAACGAGATGACAACGGTGCCATCCGTTATCTAACTGAAGACAAGAGAGGGCGCCCCGGCGAATCGGTCAGAAGGGTCGAATCGCCCATCTCGCTCAGCACCAGGGCGAGCGCTCCGAGCACCTCGGCCCTGCCCCCCAACGAGCCGGTGAGGACCGAGAGTTGGCGTGCCGCGCTGGGGATCGCGTACCTGCCCACGGACTCGCGTATGGGGCCCAGGACCAGTTCACCAGCCTCGGCCAGGGAGCCGCCGAGCACCACGCGGCTCGGGTTCAGAACATTGCACAAATTGGCGACACCACTACCCACATGGCGGCCCACGTCGGCGATCACCCGGCGGCATCCCGGGTCACCCTCCCGGGCGAGTTCGACCACCCGCTCCATGGTGAGGTCGGGCCCGTGGGTGCTCTGGAGCAGCGGCAGCACGTAGCGGGCCGCCGCGAAGGTCTCCAGGCAGCCGCGGTTGCCGCAGCGGCAGACCGGGCCGGACTCGTCCAGGGTGATGTGCCCGATCTCGCCGGCGGTGCCGCCGGGCCCCCGGTAGATCTGTCCGTTGATCACCAGGCCGGCGCCGACACCGCTGGCGACCTTGATGTACGCGAGGTCCTTGACCCCCCGGCCACTGCCCCACACCAGCTCCCCGAGCGCCCCGAGGTTGGCGTCGTTGTCCACGTAGACGGGCACGCCGAGGCGCTGGGAGAGCTCCTGGCGGGGGTTGATCCCGGCCCAGCCCGGCAGGATCGCGGTGGAGCCCAGGGTCCCGGACTCCACGTCGATCGGACCGGGGACGCCGAGGCCCACGCCGATGACCTTCTCCCGGCTCACGCCTATGGCGGCGATCAGCTCCCCGACCAGCGCTTCCGCCCGGTTGAAGCCGTCGGCCCAGGAGGCGTCCACGTCGAGCGGGGCGGCCTCCTCGGCCAGGACCTGGTGGGCGAGGTTCCCGACCGCCACCCGCAGGTGGGTGTGGCCGAAGTCCACGCCGATCACGATGCCCGCGTCACCGCTGAGCGAGACGCTGCGGGCCCGGCGGCCGCCCGCCGAGGTGTCCGTGACCTCGACGGTCCCACCGTCCTTGAGCTCGCGGACGATGTTGGAGACCGTGGCCGCCGAGAGTCCGGTGGACCGGGCGATCTCCGCCTGGGTCAGCGAACCCGCGAGCCGCACGGCCCGCACGACCCGTTCGAGAT
The DNA here is from genome assembly GCF_040647115.1 of Streptomyces sp. NPDC044571. Lineage (NCBI taxonomy): Bacteria > Bacillati > Actinomycetota > Actinomycetes > Kitasatosporales > Streptomycetaceae > Streptomyces > Streptomyces sp. NPDC044571. The sequence goes on along the minus strand of NZ_JBEZBN010000005.1, from coordinate 98,134 downwards.
TCGCGCGGTGCAGTGACGACTGCGATCCGGGAGTCTGCACGACTCATCCACTCCTGCCCATGAACGACGGCCGGCCGTCGCCCCCCGGCCGGCATCGCGGCTTGCCGCTCCGAGACGCCGGCGTCTCTCCAACTTGTGAACCTTAAGTCGAGCCTTTGCCCCTCCAGACGTCAAGAGGCTGAGACAGCACGAAACGGGCACTACCGGTCATAAGTATGAGAGACATCCTCAAAGATCGTGCTACGGGGCCGCTGGGGCGCCGTTCCGTCCCGCGGCGGGCCGGCTCGGGCACCGCGCCGCGAGAGGGCCGTGCCATGAGAGCGCCGCGCCCTGAACCGCGCCGCGAGAGGCCGGGCACGCGCCCGGCCGGCCCGTGGGACCGTGCGGCGACGCCGCCATGCCCCTGACACACGGCACCGTCGGCGTCGCGGCGCGTCCGCGCCCGGATACGAGCTCGGTCGCCTCAGGGCTGGTCATACCAGGAGAACGCGGCGATCCGCCAGCCCTCCGGGGTCCGGACGAACTGGAAGGTCTTGGTCCCGCCACCCTCGAACGGCTCACCGTCCAGGATCCCCGCCTTGCGGTACGTGCCGAACCGCGACGCGATGTCGCCTGCGATGTCGGTCCGCTCGGAGGTCTCCCATTCGGAGAACTCGGTCAGCCGGCCCTCGGCCAGCAGCCGCCGGCGCGGCTCGATGAACGCGTCCACGGTGTAGACCGCCAGGTCCGGGCCGGTCTTGACGATCACGCCGCCGGGGAGGACCAGCCGACGGATGCGGGCCACGTCGGCAGGCCGGCCTCCCCGGTTGTCGAAGGCCCCGAAGAACTCGGCGGTCAGCGCGTCTATCTCGTTCTTGGACATGGCGAGACCGTAACACCCCGCGCCCGCGGGGCCGTTGGGCCGGCGGGGCGGCTCCTGCGCTGCTTGAGGGCGGCCCGCTACTTGAGGGTGGCCGAGGTCAGTCCCGCCTGGATCTGGCGCTGGAAGGACAGGTAGACCACCAGCATCGGGATCATCGCGATGGTCACACCGGCGAACAGCACCGGCAGGTCCGTCTCGTAGCCCATCTGGTACTGGAGCTGGATCAGCCCCTGGGTGAGCATGTAGCGCTCGGGGTCCGATCCGGTCTGCGGCTGCATCAGCACCGAGGGCAGGATGTACTGGTTCCACTGGCCCAGGACATTGAATATCCCGACGCTGATCAGGCCGGGCTTGGCCATCGGCAGCATCACCTGGAAGAAGATCCGGGTGTCGGAGGCCCCGTCGATCACCGCCGCCTCGTGCACGGCCGTCGGGAGCGTACGGAAGAAGGAGTGCATGAAGAAGACGGTGAAGGGCATCGAGTAGGCCACGTACACCAGGATCAGACCGTGGTACGTGTTGAGCATGTCCAGGCGCTTGACCATGAAGAACAGCGGGACGAGGGCCAGGAAGACGGGGAACATCGCCCCGCTGACGAAGAAGTAGTAGACGAGCCGGTTGCCCGGGAAGGGGTAGCGGGCCAGCACGTACGCCGCCATCGAGCCGAGCAGCATGGTCAGCGGGACCGAGAACGCCATCACGATCAGCGTGTGGGCGAAGTAATCGCCGATGCCCTTGTCCCAGGCCCGGGAGAAGGCGTCGAAATGCCAGTTCGAGGGCCAGCTGAGGGCCGATCCGCCGATCTGCGCGTCGGTCTTGAACGAGCCGAGCGCCAGCCAGAGCAGCGGCAGGACGATCAGTATCGCCCAGACGGCGAGGAAGCCGTGCGAGAAGACGTTCAGCACCATGCCCTCGGAGCCGCGGGTCCCGCGCTCCTTGGGGCGGCCGCCGCCGGCCCGTTCGGCCGAGGCTTCGCCCGGTGCTTTGATCACTGTGGTCATCGGGGTCTCCCGCTCAGAACTCGATGCGCTCGCGGCGGGTGGCGCGCAGCGTGACGACGGAGAGGATCATGGTCAGGAGGAGCATGACCACGCCCATGGCGCAGGCGTAGCCGCTCTTGCCGAAGTACAGGAAGTTGCGCATCAGCACGGTGGCCATGACCTCGCTGTGGTGGTCGGGTCCGCCGCCGAACTGGCCGGAAGTCATCGTCGACACCAGGACGAACATGTCCATCGCGGCGATGCCGAGGTAGACCGCGGACGTCTGCACAGAATCCCACAGCAGGGGCAGCGTGACCTTGAGGAAGGTCTGGGCGCGCCCCGCGCCGTCGAGCAGGGCTGCCTCGTAGATGTCCTTGGGTACGGACTGCATGGCGGCCGAGAAGAGGACCAGGTAGAAGCCCACCCCGTGCCAGACCACCACCAGGAGCAGGCACCACAGCACGAGGTTCGGCCGGTTGAGCCATTCGACGGGGTGGGCCGGGTCGACGAGGCCCAGTCGGGCGAGGAAGCCGTTGAGGAGGCCGCCCTCGTCGCTGCGGTACACGGCGCCGAAGAGGACCGCGAGGATGGCGAGCGAGAGGACCTGGGGGAAGAAGTAGACGATCTTGTACACGCGGGAGCCGCGGACTCCGCGCACCCCGCCGGCCCCGCTGCGCCCTCCCGCGTTCACCATGAACGCGAAGAAGAGGGCGAGCAGGATCGTGACGGTGGGGACGAACACCAGGAGCAGCAGGTTGTGCCACAGGGCGCCGCGGAAGACCTCGTCCTCCAGCAGGGCCGCGTAGTTGTCGAGGCCGACGAAATCGAACGTCGGCGACTGGCCCGACCAGTTGGTGAAGGAATAGCCGAACGTCTGGATGTACGGCCAGATGACGAACGTCAGGTACAGGGCGAGCGGAAGGATGAGGAAGCCGGTGATGAAGCCGGCCCGTCCTCCGCTCTGGGCTGCTTGGTTCATGGTGTCCGTCCCACGGTGTCCGTCCCCGGCGTCAGCTGCGGCGGTTGTTCTTCGCGTTCGGGTCCTTCGCAGCCTTGTCTACCGCAGCCTGGGCCCGCTTGATCCATTCCTTTGGCTGGATCCGCTTCGCCATCAGCTCATTGGACGCGTTCTGGATCTCGGTGTCCATCTCGCTGTACCAGTCGGGGTAGAGGTAGTTGAAGGTGTTCTCACCGGCGGCCTTGACGGCCGCCACCGCCGAGGCGGTACCCGGGCGCAGCTTGACGTCGGGGTCGACGCCGTCCTTGACCACGGTGAGGGAGTTGGCCTGCTGGGCGAAGACGGTCGACCATTCGCGCGACAGCATCGAGCGCAGGAACTCCAGGCCTGCGGCCTTGTTGGCGGCCTTCTCCGGGACGATGAAGGGTTCGCCCGCGCCGGCCCGGATGGCCTCGAAGGGGAGCTTGCTGTCGGCGAGCAGCGGGATCGGCAGGAACTTCATGTCGAAGTCCTCCGGGGTCTGCTTGAGCTGCTCGTTCTCCAGCCAGGAGCCGGAGGGGATGAAGGCCGCCTTGTACTGGTTCCAGGCGGTCTGGGACTCCGTGTGGGTGAGGCCGTTGGTGCCCGCCATCAGCAGGCCCTTCTCGACGACCTCGTACACCGCCTCGACCGCCGCGAGGGCCGCGGGGTTGCCCTCGAAGGCGTTCGGTTCGAGGTTGTCGATCGCCTTCATGGCCTCCAGGCCGCCCTTCTTGGCGATCAGGTCCATGATGACGACATTGATGTAGTACGGGTACTTCCCCTGGTGGGCGAGGCCGCCGATGCCGGCGTCCTTGGCCTTGGTGCAGATGTCGAGGAACTGGTCCCAGGTCTTCGGCTCGGTCCAGCCCTTCTCCTTGAAGAGCTTGCCCGAGTACCAGAAGCCGTAGACCGTGTAGACGTAGTAGAGGGCGACGAACTTGCCGCCCTGGGTTCCCTGTTCCACGGTGCCGGGGATCAGCATGTCCCGGACCTTCTTGGCGGGGTCGTCGAGCGAGGGCGCGTCGAGTACCGGGGTGAGCTCGGCGAGCTGACCGCCCTTGGCGAGGACGTCGATCTTGATCTGCTGGGCGCCGGAGTCGTCGACGACGTCCGGCGGGTTGCCGCCGTTGAAGCGCGGCTGGAGTTTGGCGGCGATCTCCTGAGTGCCCAGGTGGGAGCTGGTCGTGCCCCACTTCTTGTCGAAGGCGGACTCCCAGGACTTCGCGTAGTCGTCGCCGAACCCGCCCTTGAAGACGACGACGTCCAGCTTGCCGCCCTTGTTGACGCCGAACGGGTTCTCCTTGGTCACGGGCGCCTTGCCCGGTCCCTTCGTGGTCTCCTCGCCGCCGGAGGCGCAGGCGGACAGGAAGCCCATCGTCGGCACGGCGATCAGGCCGAGTGCCGCGGAGCGCTTGATCAGGTCGCGGCGGCCGAGACCGTCACCAGTGGATCCCATGCTCATGTCCTCGCCTTCGTCAGAAGTGTGAAGGAGGCCGGAAAGGCACGGCGGTTGCCGTGCACGCGGACATCACCGCAGCTCCCCGCCCATCCCCCGGTCCGGTGCCGTTCACAGCGCGGCGGGCCGGACGCGCACAGGTATAGTCCACTTCCGCTCGCGTGAGCAAGATCATGCGCACGGATGTCCGTCAGCTTTTCCGAGTTGAGACCTCCCCGAAACCTGCCTTCCGGCCAAATAAGCGGAAGGGCCGTACCCCCTTGACGGGGATACGGCCCTTTGGTGCCGCTGGTACCGCTGGTGCGACTAGCCGCGGATGAGGTTGCGCGGCACGTACTGCGACGTGCTCCCGCTGCACGTTTAGTTCTGCAGGATCTCAAGGACGATGGCATTCTGAGCAGCGATCCTCGCATCAGATCGCCACAATGCGCATAGTTTCCGGGCGTGGAGAGCAAATCTGGCTGAGTTTTCCTACCGCCAACGCAGCACCTCAACACGCGCGGCACGGAGAGTCAACGTGCTCCGTTGGCGGTTGCCCGTGTTCCGCCCGCTGCTATGGCGGCGGGTCCGGGTCCTCGCGTGACCGGGCCCCTGCGCGGCCCCTTCATTGCCGATCCCCGACCTTCTCGCCAGTAGATGCTTCGGCGCGATCTCCTCGGCTTCTGCAAGGCCGAAGGCATGGCCGACCCCAACGACCCGATCTGCTTCACGCTCGGCATGCTGCGCTTCCTCGGCGACGACGTCGCCAGCACCTTGTAGGAGCGCGGCTGGGCGGTGGCCGACCCGGACGTCGTGTCGCTCGCGTGGTTCTGGCCGCCCACCGCCCCGGTCGGCTACGGCGGTCTTCCCGAGTGGGCGAGCGAGACCATGCGGAAGCGGCCGCACCTTTTCGGACCGCGTCACACGCCGTGGACGGCCCCGACCCGGCTCACGAAGACCGGGACGACATGGACGCTCGAGTACGGCAAGGCCATCGCGCAGTCGCCGGACGCCCCGCGCGCATACGCGGACGAGGCCGAGTTGCGAGCGGACCTCGAACGCATCGAGTGCCGGCCGATGCCCGTCGACGAAGCCAAGCGCCTCCGTGCGGAACGGATCGTCGCCGTCACCACCGCGATCGCCCACGACAACCACTACCTCGCGGTCTTCCCCACCGAGCCGCCTGCACGTGGTCACCGCCAGCCGAGCGGTCATCGCCCACCACCGTCGGGCACCGGACGGAGCCGGGCAGACCATCCGTCGTACGCCCTCCGGACGTCGCCGCTGAACTCCTTCACCGCGACGATGGACCCGTCCTCGTGCAGGCTCGCGAGCAGCGCGGGTGTCAGGTCGACCTTGGTGTCGATCGGGTTGTTGTACGCGACGACGGGCAGGCCGGCTTCGGCGACCTCCGCGTAGTGGGCGCGTACGGCCCGCTCGTCCGTCCGGTAGGCGTTCGGCGGCAGGAGGAGGACGGAACCGGCGCCGGCCTCGGCGGCCTGCTCGGCCCAGCGGCGGGACTCGGCGCTGCATAGGCGGCGACGCCCGGCATGACGCGGGCTCCGTCGCCGGCCGCCCCGACGGCGGTGCGGACGACCTGGGCGCGCTCGGCGTCGGTCAGGGTCTGGCACTCGCCGAGGGAGCCGTTCGGGACGACGCCGTCGCAGCCGTTGGCGATCAGCCAGGCGACGTGCTCGGCATAGGCGTCGTGGTCGACGGAGAGGTCCTCGCGGAAGGGGAGGGCGGTGGCGACCATGATGCCGTGCCAGGGCTGGGCACGGCGCGCCGGGGCATGCTCGCGGTCATGAAGGGTCTCCCTCAGGTGGTGTGTGACATTTCACCATTCCCCTTCCGATCGCCACAAGAGGCCACAAGAAGCAACAAGGGAGCCCGCGGGCTCAGGAGGCCTCGACCGGCCGGCGACCGGCGACGGTCACGGTGGCGTCCAGCTCGTCGTCCGTGGCCACGAGCGCGTGCAGCCCGGCGGCGGTGACGCCGGCCACGGCCTCGTCGGACTGCCGCTCGCATACGGAACGTTGGAGAGCAGGACGTCCACCCGCCCCTTCAGCTCCTCGGGCAGCGCGTCGAAGAGGTCGCCCTCGTAGACGTGCCCGCCGGCCGCGGTGACGTTGCGCCGCGCGCAGCGGACGGCGGCCGGGTCGACGTCGGCGGCATGCAGCTGGTTACACGGCGGCGCTCGCCTTGCGCGTACGGACACCATTCGCGCAAACGTGACATAGCGTCAGTCGGGGCCGACGGGAGGGGTGGTGTGATCTTGTCGGTGCAAGTTGGCCGGGAAGCGATGGGTACAAGCCATTGTCGGTGCGGTCGCAAACGGGGAACCACCCCCTATGCGGGCCCTCGTACCACGCCCGCTCCGATTCATGGCCGAAGTTCGGAAATTGGCTGCCGACGACTGTCGAATCTCAGGTGAGTATCCGGACCCTCCGCCTCCGTCGTACGGGTCGACGTACCGTCAACCCGCCTTCTACGCGAAGGTGCTCACGGCACCCTCTCGCGCGGCCCTGACCAGGGAAGATGACCTCGACGGACTGTTGAACCACCCTGCGGAACCGTCGATCGGGGCGCCGTCGGCGACCCGGCCCATCCCGCCGGAAACCCACCCGGGTATGCCTCGACCACAGCCATCCGAGACCGATCGGAATCAGCCAAACACGATTGATCGGTTGCCGACGCCATACCAAAGGTGAGGGTTCACGACAACCCACGAAAAGGCTTTTCTTCTGCCGCGCCATGCTCATAGGGTGACGCAAGATCAACTGACTGAACACAGCCAGAAGTTCGTGCTTGCAGTTATCGCTGCAAAAGGCATTTAGGGGGAAAAGAATGTCTACCGACAGATTCGAGCGTCACCTCGTCGTCGTCAACGAGGAAGAGCAGTACTCCATTTGGCCCGAAGGGAAGGAAATTCCCGCCGGCTGGCGGTCTGTGCACGGGCCGTCGGAAAAGGACGAATGTCTGGAGTACATCGAAACGCATTGGACCGACATGCGCCCTTTGAGCCTGCGTCGTGCCATGGCCGCCGAGGATCCCGCCCTGAGTGCGACCGGCGCTGACGCGCCTCGCGCCCACGGGGGGATCACGGGTCATGCGGGGGCTTGACGTACGTCCCCGGCACGCGTCCGCCTCACGCGCCCTGCCCCCGGCGGACGTGCTGCGCCTTCTCGAGTCGACACGGTCCGCGCCCGCGACCGTAGAGATCCACGGCGAGCCCTGGATCGGCAAGACCCGTCTGCTGCACCAGGTCCTCGACGCGGCGCGGGGGCAGGGCTGGGTCGTCGCCCACGCCGCCGCCGTGCCGACCGCGAGCGCGTCGCCCTACCAGCTGTTCTCCGACGCCTTCGAGGAGACCCTCGCGGACCTGGGCGCCGGGGTCGCCGGCGCCGTGCCGGCCGCCCAACGCACCACGCTGGGGCTGCTGTTCCCCGCCCTCGCGCCGACGGCCGCCTCCCTTCCCGCGCCCTCCCCGGACTCCGTTCCGGCGGGCGCGGTGGGGGCGGCGCTCCGTCCGCTGCTGCGCGAACTGGCCGGGGAGAGCGGCCTGGTGCTGGCCCTGGACGACGTCCACCGGGCGGACCAGGCCTCGCTCGACCTGCTGGAGAACCTCGTCCGCAGACCGCCCGAGACCCGGCTCCTGATCCTGGTCGCCCATCGCGACCGGCAGTCGCCGCTCCGCCTGCGCGGGCTCCTGTCCTCGGTCTCCGCCGCGCGGCGGATCGAGGTCGGCCCGCTGCCCGAGCAGGAGCTCACCGCGCTCCTGCCCAAGGGCACGAGCCGCCGGCTCCGCCGGAACCTGCTCGGCCGCGCGGGCGGCAACCCGGGGCTGTTCCTCGCCCTTTCGGCCTCCCCCGACGCGTACGAGCGCACGACCACGCCCGATGTGTCGGGGCTGGCGCCGTTCACCCGGTTCCTCGACGAGTTCCGCGCGGTCTCCGACGACGGCTGGCTCGTCGCGCAGTCCGCCGCCATCCTCGGCGAGCGGTTCACGCTCCAGGAGATGCCGTCCGTGGCCGCGCTGCCCGCCGACCGCCTCGCGGCGGCCTTCGCGGAGCTGCTGCGCGAGGACATCGTCCGGCCCGGCGAGCTGGCCGGCTCGTACCGTTTCCGGCACCCCGTCCTGTGCGCGACGGCGTACCACACCACCGGTGAGGAATGGCGGCTCGCGGCGCACTCGGCGGCCGCGCAGCTCGTCGGGCTGCCCGGTCCGTGCGCCCACGTGGCGCCCGAGGCGCTGGCGAACCGGGCGCCGGGCGCCGACCGGGTCCGCTCGGGGCTGCTCACGGGCGACTCCTGTCACGGCCTCGGCGACGAGGCCGGGCTCTACGGACAGCGCGTCCGTACGGGCAAGGCCCTGGTCGTCGCGGGACGGCCGAAACAGGCCCTGGAGGTCCTCGACCGGACCGCGCGGGCCGGCCTCACGGTCCCGCTCCTCGCCCGTGCGGAGGCGGCCGAGTGGCGGGCCAGGGCCCAACGGCTGCTCGGCAGGCACGCCCTCGCCGAGTCGGTGCTCATGACCGTCCGCTCGGAGGTGGCCACGGACCCCGAGGCCCTCGCGCTGGTCGACCTGGCGTGGCTCGCGGCGACGCTGGAGCGCGGCTGTCCGCCCTCCGGCGCCACACTGCCCGCCCTGCGCTGGGCGGTCCGCCACGACAACCCGCTGACCAGGGCGTACGCCTGGGCGCTGCTCGGCGCCTGGGACACGGACTCGGGCCGTACCGAGCAGGCCGAGTTCCGGCTCGGCGACACGGCGGGACTGATCGACGGCATCGACGACACGACCCTCATCGGACGGCTGGACGCGCTCTACTGGCTGGCCGGCGGCCTCGCCCGGCTGGAGCAGGACGAGGAGGCGGCGCGCCACTTCGAGCGGGGACTCGGCATCGCCGCCGCGCACGATCTCGACTATCTGGTCCCGCAGTTCGCCACCGGGCTCGCCGAGGTCTGTCTGCGTCTGGGGCGCGTCGACCTCGCCGTCGAGTCGGGACGCCGGGCGGACCGGGCGGCCCACCGGATCGGCGGCGACTGTCTCCTGGCCGAGGCCGGCGCCGTGCTCTCCCGGGCCGCGTGGGTCAGCGGCGACCAGGCGACCGCCCGGGACGCCGCCCATCGGGCGGCCGACCGGACGGAGGCCTGGCGCGAGCCGTGGGCGGACCGCGTACGGCTGTCGCTCCTGGAGACGACGTACGACCTCGACGACCAGGGCCTGCGCAAGCGGCTCATGTCCATGGGGGCCGTGCGGCGGGCGGCGGCGCTGCCCGTCGTCTCGCTGGTCCCCGCTCTCGGCGAGGTGCTGGCCCGGCTGGAGTCGGAGTCCCGGCTGGAGTCGGAGCAGAGCGGTCCTGACACGGAGGCGGGGCACTGGGCGGCGGTGGCCGAGGAGGCCGCGGGCCGGATGCGGCTGCCGGGTGCGACCGGCCTCGCGCTGCTGGCCCGTGCCCATCACCACCAGGCCGCGGATCCCCTCAAGGCCGCGGTCTTCGCCTCCAGCGCGGTGGTCGCGCTGACCCGTGCGGGGCGGCCGCTCGACGTGGTCCGCGCGCATCTGGCGGCCGCGACGGCGTGGAACGACATCGACTCCTCGGTGGCGCGCAGTCAGTTCGGGCAGGCCCGCGCGCTCCTCGACGGGTACGGGGCACACGGCTATCTGGAGCACACGGACACCCTGGCCACGCAGGGTCCCCGGCAGCAGCCGGCCGACGCGCGGCTGACCCGGCTGACCGGCCGGGAGCGGGAGATCTCGGTGCTGGTCAGCGACGGCTACACCAACCAGCAGATCGCCCGTGCGCTCCAGCTCAGCCACAAGACCGTCGAGACCCACCTCGGCCGGATCTTCAAGAAGCTCGACGTCGGTTCGCGTGCCCAGGTCGCCACGTCGATCGGCCGGGCGAGCAGGATCCCGGCCCCCCGGTCCTCCGGTGGTCCGGTGCCCGCCCGGGGCTCAGATCAGATCGCGTAGCAGCTCGCTGGCTCCGGCCGCGATCGTGCCCGCCGCGCTGTCCCGGTAGAGCCGGGCGGCGGTGGACTCGTCCAGGCACCCCTGCGCCCCGTGGAACTGGAGACAGACGTGCGCCGCCCGTACCGCGAGTTCGGTCGCCTTGAGTTTCAGCACGGTCGCGGTCCGGCTGTCCAGCTTTCCGAGGCTGTGCAGCCGGGCCGCGTGACGGCCGTACTGGGTGACCAGCTCATGGTCGGCCGTCAGTTCCGCGAGCTGGTGACGGACCGCCTGGTGGGCGTAGAGCGGGGTGTCCTTGATCCGGCGGCGGCGGACGTGCGCGTCGAGGAGTTCCAGGCAGTGGGTGACACCGCCGAGGGCGAGGAGGCCGGCGACCAGGCGCTCGAAGTCGAGGCCCTGGATCAGGTGGATCAGCGCCAGGTCACGGCGGCCGAGGATCCGGTCTTCCGGTACGGCGACGTCCTCGAAGACGACTCGGCAGACGTCGGCGGACCGCCAGCCCAACATTTTCTGTTCGGTGCGGTGTACGCCGGGGGTGTCGGCGTCGATCAGCAGGAGGCTGACACCGGTGAGGCCCCGGGCGGGCGCCGCTCCGTCCCGCGTCGTCGCGTCCCGCGTCTTGACGAGCGTGACGAAGAAGGAGGCCTGGGAGCCGTTGGCGACGTAGAGCTTCTCGCCGCTCACCAGGAGGCCCCCGTCGGCCGCGGGGCGCGCCCGCGTCCCGAGGCGGCTGAGGTCCGAGCCCGCCTCCGCCTCGGTGATCGCCAAGGCCGCGAGGCGTTCGCCCCGGCGGGCCGGCTCCAGATAGGCCGCCCGCTGCTCGGGCGTACCGAACAGGTCGAGATAGGAGGTCGCCATGTACGCGTGGACGCCGACGCTCGCGCGGACGCCCGCGTACCCGGTCCGGCCCAGCTCCTCCAGGAGGACCGCGCTCTCCAGGAAGGCCTCGCCGCGGTGGGCGAGGCCGAGCAGGCCTTCCCCGGCGAGGGCCTTCCACGCAGCGGGGGCCAGGTGGCCCCGCGCCTCCCAGTCGTCGGCGTGCGGGAGGACCAGGTCCCCGAGGAGCGTCCGTATGCGCTGCCGGAACGTGTCGTCCGTGGTGGTGTGCGAGGTGCTGTGCGGGGTGGTTCCGGTCACGTCACATCGACCACGGTGTGCTTCGGGAGGATCTCGGTGATCGCTCCGGAGATCTTGAAGACGGCGTGCGGGGTGCCCGCCGCGGCCCAGACCTCGGGGAAGGCGAGCAGGTCCTGGTCGACGAAGAGCACGGCCTCGTTCTTGTGGCCGAGCGGCGGGACGCCGCCGATCGAGTACCCGGTCGTGGTCTTCACGAAGTCCGCGTCGGCCTTGCCGATCTCGCTGCCGACATGGGCGGCGATGGCCTTCTCATTGACCCGGTTCGGGCCGCTGGCCAGCACGATCACCGCCTCGCCCGTCGCGGTGGCGCGGAACACGAGCGACTTCACGATCTGGGCCGTGGCGCAGCCGAGGCTGTTCGCCGCGTCCTCGGCGGTCCGGGTGGAGGAGGCCAGTTCGACCACCGTGGCGTCCAGGCCACGCCGGTCCAGCTCTTCCTGGAACTTCCTGGCGCTCTTGCTGAGGGTCATGTGCGCTACTTCCCCGTGGTCGATGTCAGAAGGGCCCGACGGTCCACTTTTCCGGTCCCGGACAAGGGTAGGGAGTCACGCAGGTGGATCGCGGTCGGAATCATGTAACTGGGCAGTTTTTCCCGGAGATACGCCGTGACCGAACGCGCCGTGCACCGGTCTTCGCGCGGTACGACGAAGGCGACGAGCGTCTTCTCGCCGGCGCCATTCTCGCCGACCGCCACGTGACTGAACCGGACGCCGGGGCATCGGTCCAGGTGGTGGGCGATCTCGTCGAGCTCGATGCGGAAGCCGTTGATCTTGACCTGGTCGTCCTGGCGGCCGACGAAGACGACGTTCCCGTCCTCCCTGAGGCGGCCGAGGTCCCCGGTCCGGTACAGGCGTTCGCGCACTCCGTCGATCTCGCGTTCGACGAACCGTTCCGCCGTGGCCTCGGGGGCGCCGAGGTAGCCCGGGGACAGGCCGGGGCCCGCGAGCCAGATCTCGCCGACCCGGCCGGGCGGGCACAGCGATCCCTCGTCCACGACGTAAAGCCGGGTGTTCTGGAGGGGAATTCCGATGGGGAGGTCTCCGACGGCTTCCGGCATTCCGTCGAGTTCCAGCGGATGATAGGTGGCGAAAGTCGTGCATTCGGTCGGGCCGTAGACATTGACGACCCTGCCGGGGCCGTAGCGTTCCACCGCCTTCCGCAGATGCCGCATCGAGTGCGTCTCGCCGCCCGTCAGGACGGTGTCGACCGGATCGAGGGCGGCCGGGCCTTCGTCCACCACCGTGTTGAACAGAGCGGTGGTCAGAAAGACCACGTTCACGCCGTGCGTTTCGACGGTCCGCTTCAGTTCCGAAAGACGGATCCACGGGGAGGGATAGAGCACGCACGTCCCACCGTGCAGCAGCGCGCCCCATATTTCGAAGGTCGCCGCGTCGAAGTAGACGGGTGCGAGCTGGAGGAGCGCGGTGTGCTCGCCGAGGTCCGCGTACCGCGCGCCGAAGACCAGCCGGGCGATGCTCCGGTGGCGGATCGGCACGCCCTTCGGCCGGCCCGTGGAGCCGGAGGTGAAGTTGACGTACGCGATGTCGCCCGGCCGCGTCCGGACCTCGGGGTTCTCGTCGACGGGCGGGACCCGCGGCGAGAGGACGTCCAACGCGGGGAAGTCGGCGGCGAGTTCCTGGGGCGCGCCCTCCGTGAGGAGGTGGGCGGCGCCGGTCTCCTCGAAGATCCCGCGCAGGCGTTCGGCCGGCCACGCGAGGTCCACGGGGACGTAGTGTCCGCCGCACTTGAGGATGCCGAGGATCGCAGCGATCAGTTCGGGAGAGCGGGCGAGGCCCACCGCGACCGCCGCGCCGGGGACGACTCCCCGTCGCCGCAGGGCCGCCGCGATGCCGTTCGCCGACCGGCTCAACTCCCGGTAGGTGAGCACGCGTTCCTGGTGGACGAGCGCCCGCGTGTCAGGCAGCCGGGAGGCGACCGCCTCGAACAGTTCCTTCACGCCCCGGTCCTCGGGACAGGCCGCTTCGGTGCGGTTGATCCGCCGATGGACGGAGAGCGCCGCGTCGCCGCCGGACAGCCTGTCCATGTCTCGCTCCCGTCAGCTCGCTGCCCCGGACCGTTCCCGGTTGGCCAGGATGGTCGCGGCGATCTGGCCCACCGAGCTGCGCTCGAAGAGGTCGTCGGGCGGCAGGTAGTCCTCGCCGTAGCGCTCCTCGACCTTCGCGATGAGCCGTACGGCCGTCAGCGAGTTGCCACCGGCGGCGAAGAAGTCGTCTTCGGCGCCTTCCACCAGCAGACCGAGCTCCCGGCAGGAGTCCAGGACCCAGGTTTCGATTTCCGTGTTCGTCATCGAGATGACCTCCTAGCGGGTGATGAAGGGGTGACCGGTGACGGTCTGGTCGACGAAGCGGTTGTGCCCGAAGTCGTCCTTGCCGGAGACGAGCACGTTGCCGAACTTGTCCAGGCTGGCCTCGCCGCCGAACTCCACGAGCGCGTCGGAGTACGGGTAGACGCGGACGGACGTCGGCAGGTAGCGCGCGGCGAAACCGAGGCGCATCTGGTCGGTGTTTCCGTTGTGCGGGTGAGAGGCGTGCATCAGCGTGGACCAGAAGACGATGCACTGGCCCTTCTTCAGCTCGATCGAAATCGCCTTGGACTCGTCGGGCCTCCAGTTCGGGTCCTTCTGGAGCTGCCGGTAGTCATAGCCGAAGAAGCCGCGGCGGATACCGTTCTTTTCCCGGTTGTTGATCGCCTCGGCGTCGTATTCCATGACCTTGGACTCGTCATAGTTCATCGTCTTGTGCGAGCCCGGAATGAACTGCAGGCAGCCCATGTCGATGGTGGCGTCGGTGAAAGCGGTCCACACCGTGATGGTGCCGCCGAATTCCGCGTCCTCCGGCCAGACGATCTGCGGGTGCTTCGAGCCGGCGACGTTGGAGAAGTTGTCGGCCTGGTGCCAGTCGGTGCCCTCGTCCCCGGGGTACTTCGGGAAGAACTCGGTGCGCCAGCACAGCGTGTCGGAGCCGAGCAGGCTGGTCACGGGGCCGACGATCTCGGGCCGCGTGATGTGGTCGGCCAGGAAGGGAACGTCCAGATGGCGGTCGTAGTTCGCCAGGTTCGTGCTGCCGGAGACGGCCTTGCGCTGACCGTAGATCGCCGTCTTCGTGTTGATCAGCTTGGGTCGCAGAGCCTGGAGCGTGGAGGCCATCTCCTCCGGCTCGTACACGTCGAACGGGCCGATGAACCCATTCTCGTGGAACTCCTTGATCTGGGCGTCGGACAGCGCGAAATCCGAGATCTCTTGAGTCATGGTCCACCTTTTTGATAGCGAGGAGCGATCAGCGAGTGCTGCTTAACGTCCAATAGACGACCATGTGGCCGAGTTCAGTGTCAAGGTAAGTTCCTGTTCCGATTCCGGAACACCGGCGGAAACGCCACAGGACATTCGGGTTCCGTATTCGGAACGGAAAGGAATGCGGAAGATGGCCAATTCATTTGCCGCCGAAGTCGGACGGCGCGTCAGGACACTTCGCCGGCAAAACGGAATGTCGCTGTCCGAGCTCGCGAAAAGCGCATCGGTCGGAAAGGCCACCCTGTCGGGCCTGGAGACCGGGACACGCAATCCGACCATCGAGACCCTCTACGCGATCTCAGGCCGGCTCAACGTCCCGCTCGCCGTCCTGCTCGCCGACCCCGAGCCGACGGGTCACCTGGAGGAAATCCACGGCACCGCCGTCTCCGCCACCCTCCTGGAGACGTTCACCGACCGCGAGGTCACCTCCGAGCTGTACCGTGTCCGCATCCGGCCGGGCGTCACGCAGATCTCCCCGCCGCACCAGCGGGGCGTCACCGAGCACCTGACCGTCTTCGCCGGTGTCGCGCGGGTGGGGCCCACCGCGGAACCGATCCTCCTCGCGCCGGGCGAGCACGCCGGCTGGCCCGCCGACGTCCCGCACGTGTACGCGGCGGACAACGGCGTCGAGGTGCACGGCTCCCTCACCATCCGCCATCCGGTCGCCGAACCGGGCCTCCCCCTTCTCCCGCACCCGAGGCCATGCATGCCGTGAGGGTCGTACCGTCGCCCGGGTCGATGAGCAGGAAGGACCCGGTGCGACGGGACTCCTCGTACGGATCGAGTGCCAGCGGCTCGGCCGTCCGCAGGACGATGCCGCCGATGTCGTTCGCGACCAGCTCCCCCGGGTCCGGCTCATGGCTCAGGTCGTCCAGGCCGAGCCGGGACGCGATCTCCTGCACCACGGCCCTGACCGTGCGCGTCGTGTGCTTCACCAGCACCCGGTCACCGGCCCGCAGGGGCCTCTCGTGGAGGTGGCAGACGGTCGCCCCGATCTCGCGCACGGGGGTCGGCGCGTCGGCGACCGGGGCTATCAAGTCGCCGCGTGCCACGTCCAGTTCGTCGGCCAGGCGGAGCGTGACGGACTGCCCGGTGCGCGCCGTCCGCGTACACGTCCCCAGCGCGTCGATCGCCTCGACGGTCGTCGTGCGGCCCGACGGCAGGACGGTCACCGCGTCACCGACGGACAGCGCGCCGGCCGCGACCTGACCCGCGTAGTGCCGGGCCTCGCCGTCCCGGATGACGTACTGGACCGGGAAGCGGCCGCCGGTCGGAGAGCCGTCGTCGTGGCCGGCCGGCACCGTCTCCAGGTGCTCGACCAGGGTCGGGCCGCCGTACCAGTCCATGAGCGCGGAACGGACCACGACGTTGTCCCCCGCCAGGGCGGACAACGGGATCACGGTCACCTCGGGAACACCGAGACCGGTCGCGTACGCCGTGAACTCCTCGGCGATCGCGGCGAAGACGGGCTCGGCGTAGTCGACGAGGTCCATCTTGTTCACGGCCAGCGTCACGCGCGGGATGCGCAGCAGCGCCGCGATCGCCGCGTGGCGCCGGGTCTGCTCGACGACCCCCTTGCGGGCGTCGACGAGGACCACGGCCAGGTCGGCGGTGGAGGCGCCAGTGACCATGTTCCGGGTGTACTGCACGTGCCCGGGGGTGTCGGCGAGGATGAACCGGCGGCGGGCGGTGGCGAAGTAGCGGTACGCCACGTCGATGGTGATGCCCTGCTCGCGCTCGGCCCGCAGACCGTCGGTCAGCAGCGCCAGGTCGGGGGTGTCCTGGCCGCGGGCGGCGGAGGCCGCCCTGACTGCGTCCAGCTGGTCGGTCAGGACGGACTTCGAGTCGTGGAGGAGGCGGCCGACGAGCGTCGACTTGCCGTCGTCCACGCTGCCGGCCGTGGCCAGGCGCAGGGTGCCGACGGCGGCGGCGATCGGGGGCGCCTCCATGGAGGTCGTGGGGGTCCCCGTCGTGGGGGTCTCCGCCTTGGAGGCCGCCGTCGTGGAGGCCGCCGTCGTCGTGGTCGTCATCAGAAGTACCCCTCGCGCTTGCGGTCTTCCATGGCCGCCTCGGACAGCTTGTCGTCGGCACGCGTGGCGCCCCGCTCGGTGACCCGGGAGGCCGCGATCTCGACGATGACCTCGTCGAGTGTCGTGGCGGTGGAGTCGACCGCGCCCGTGCAGGACATGTCGCCGACGGTGCGGTAGCGGATCAGCCGCGTCTCGACCGTCTCGGACTCCTTCGGGCCGCCCCACTCGCCGGCCGTCAGCCACATGCCGCTGCGGGCGAACACCTCGCGCTCATGGGCGAAGTAGATGTCGGGAAGCCCGATCTTCTCGCGCTGGATGTACTGCCAGACGTCCAGCTCGGTCCAGTTGGACAGCGGGAAGACACGGACGTGCTCGCCGGGCGCGTGCCGGCCGTTGTAGAGCTGCCACAGCTCGGGGCGCTGACGGCGCGGGTCCCACTGCGAGAACTCGTCGCGCAGCGAGAACACCCGCTCCTTGGCGCGCGCCTTCTCCTCGTCGCGGCGGCCGCCGCCGAAGACGGCGTCGAAGCGGTGCTGCTGGATCGCCTCCGTCAGCGGGACGGTCTGCAGCGGGTTGCGGGTGCCGTCGGGGCGCTCGCGGAGCTTGCCGGCGTCGATGTACTCCTGTACGGAGGCGACGTGTAGCCGCAGCCCGTGCTGGGCGACGACCCGGTCGCGGTACTCCAGGACCTCGGGGAAGTTGTGCCCGGTGTCGACGTGCAGAAGCGTGAAGGGGACCGGCGCGGGGGCGAAGGCCTTCAGCGCCAGGTGCAGCATGACGATGGAGTCCTTGCCGCCGGAGAAGAGGATCACCGGCCGCTCGAACTCGCCCGCCACCTCACGGAAGATGTGGACGGACTCGGACTCCAGGGAGTCGAGGTGCGACAGCGCGAAGGCGTCGGTCATGGCGCGTTCGCCCCCTCGGTCCGATCCCTGGCCGCCTCGCCTTCGCTCTGGCCCTCGCCCTGGCCCTGTCCCTCGCCCTGCTTCACCAGGTTCGCCCCCGTGCGGGACACCGGGTGGAACAGGCTGAGGAGCGGCCCGGTCATCACCGTGGTGACCAGCGCCATGACGAGTAGAATCGCGTACAACTCGGGCCCGATCAGGCCCTGTTCCAGGCCCACGGAAAGGATGACCAGTTCGGTCAGGCCACGGGCGTTGACCAGGGCCCCGAGGGTCGCGGCGCCCCGGTGCGGGATGCCGGAGAGGCGGCCGGCGATGTACCCGCCGCCGAGCTTCCCGAACACCGAGATCGCCATGATCACGACGAGGACCCCCACGTCGTCCAGCTGGAGCTTGGCCAGGTCGACCGTGAGGCCCGTGACCGCGAAGAACATGGGCAGCAGAAGCAGGACGGCGGGCTCAAGACGCTCCCGGATCCGGCGGAGGAACGCCTCGTCGCGCGGCATGACGGCGCCGAACGCGAAGGCCCCGAAGATGTAGTGGATCCCCAGCCACTCGGTGACGAAGGCCGAGGCGAACAGTCCGAGCAGCAGGTACGGGAGCGGCTCGGAGGTGTCGGCCAGGCGGCGCAGCAGCGGCCGGACCACGGCGACCAGCACCGCGATGTACACCGGGATGAGGACCAGGCGCCACGCCTCGGCGCCGGAGGCGGAGCCGAGGGCCACGGCCACGCTCAGGAGGCTGTAGGCGACGATGTCGATGAGGGCTGCGGCGGAGAGGGCGATCCCGCCGAGGAGGGTCTGCTGCATCCCGCGGTCGGCGAGGATGCGGGCGAGTACGGGGAAGGCGGTGGCCGACACCGCCACGCCCATGAACAGCACGAACGGCAGGGTGTCGCCGTCCGCGTACTCGGGGGCGAGCCAGACCGCGAAGGCGCAGCCCAGGGCGAGCGGGACCAGCGTGGAGATCGCGGCGAGGCCGGTGACCACGCGGGTCCGGCCGCGCAGGACCCGGTGGTCCATCTCCATGCCGACCACGCACATGAACAGCGTCAGGCCGACGGCGGCCAGGCTCTTGAGGCCGGGGATCGCCGTGGCGGGGAAGACGGCGTCGCCGGCGAGCTGACCGAGGACCGTCGGGCCCAGGACGAGTCCCGCCGTGATCTCTCCGATCACCCGGGGCTGTCCGAGGCGTACGGCTGCCGCGCCGAGGAACCGGGCGGCCGCCAGGATGACCACTATGTCGAGGAACAACAGTTGAATGAGTGTCATGAGTATCTTTCAGGTTCTCCGGTTCTAGCGGAGGGTCCGCAGGAGCGCGCGTCCGGTCCAACTACCGAGGCCGGCGATCAGCAACGCGACGAGCAGGGACAGCAGAACCGTCACGGCGGCCATGGCGGGCAGCCCGGCGAGGGCTGCCGCCGTGCGCGCGGTCCCGGCGATCCCGTCTCCCGCGAGTGCCCGCAGTGCGAGCACCGCGGCCCACGGCAGGGGTCCGGCGAGGAGCAGCAGCGCGGTGCCGCGGAGGAATCCCCAGCGGTGCCGGGCGCCGAGGATCCCGGCGGCGATGCCCGCGGCGAACGGCAGGTACCAGAGGTCCAGCCAGGCCCCGAGGGCGACGACGACGGCGATGCCCGCGCCGGCCGCCGCGAAGAGCCGGGGCCCTCCTCCCTCGGCGCTCGCGGCGCCTTCGGGTTCTTCGGCGGCCCGGTCGCCCGATTCCACGACGGTCTCGGTGGTCATGTCACTCTCCCGCTCGAAGGGACCAGGTCGCCGTGGTCTCCCGCGCGCTCTGCGGCGGGCCCATCGGCAGGTACTTCTTCTCCCGCCAGAGGACGATGAGGTTGTCGTACCAGGCGGCGGTCGGGGTCTCGCTCTGGCCACCGGGGTAGATCGCCCGCGCTTCGGGGGCGCCGGCGGGCGGCCATCGGACGATGACGCGAAGGCTGGGTCCGTAGCTCGAACTCAGGTCGCCGCCCGCCGCGTTGACGGTCCAGGGGCTGCCGCCGTCGCCGTACGGCCCGTACTGGAGTCCCGGGGCGCCGGTCAGCGAGGGGATCTCCCGGGTGTGCAGCTTGCCCCAGGTCCAGGCGGCGGGATCGGCGCCCAGGTCGCCGCTCAGCTGCTTCACGGCCGCGCGGAAGGCGGTGCGCATGACCTCGGGGGCCGTGCGGGGGGCGCCGCCGGGCGGGGTGAAGGCCGGGTTGCCCGGGTCTTCGAGGGTCCAGTACTGGAGCATCTCGCGCAGCGGGATCGGGGAGCGCTTGAGGTCGAGGATCCAGGGGTCCTCGCTCGCCGGGACCTTCTTCTCGTCCCAGTACGGCTGGAAGACGCCCCTGAGGTACGCGTCGAGGAAGGTCCACCACACGGAGGCGGCGGGCGAGTCGGTGTCCATCGAGTGGTTCCACGAGGCCAGCAGGGCGCGGGCTTCGCGTTCCCGTCCGGTCAGTTCCATGCCGTCGAGCGCGGTGAGCAGCGTCGGCTTCAGCTTGACGGCCAGGTCATCGGTGACGTCGTTCTGGAGCGTGACGTAGTCCTCTGGGGTCAGGGCGCCCCGCTCGGAGTGGAAGCGCTCGATCACCGACTGCCGATATCCGGGGTCGAAGTCCACCGAGGTGCCGACGTAGTACGGGTAGTCCTTGGTCACCGGGCGCTGATTGGTCGAGGCGATCAGGTGCCCGGGAGGGTCGTACGACTGCGGGAGGGCCTCGTACGGGATTGTGCCCACCACGTCCTCGTCGCCGGTTCCGGAGAGGGGGTACCAGGGCTGGGAGCCCTTCGGCGTCTGCGGGACGTCTCCGACGAGGAAGGTGCCGATGTGGCCCTTCTCGTCGGCGTACACGAAGTTCAGTGCCGGGGCCTTCCAGCCGCCCAGGGCCTGCCGGAAGGAGGTGTAGTCGGTGGCCCGGTTGGCGGCCAGGAGCGCTTCGAGGTCGTTGTGGGGGAAGTTGCCCATCCAGTCAACCGCGACGCGCTGTCCGAGGAGGGTCATCATCGGTCCGTGGACGGTGAGGTCGACGGTGAGGGGGACGTCGGATCCGCCGCGTACCGGAATGGAGTACTGGATCTTCTCCATGGGGCGCCAGGCGCCCTTCCAGTAGTAGGAGTCGGGGCGGTCGGGCGAGAGCTTCTCCTCGTAGAAGAAGGTTCCCACGGTCTGCGCGTTGGTCAGGGACCAGGAGATGTTCCGGTTCTTGCCGATCAGCACGCCGGGCAGGCCCGGCAGGGAGCCGCCGGAGGTCTGGTAGCCGGGCGAGGTCAGCGAGATCTCGAACCAGTAGGACGGCAGGGTGGTCGAGAGGTGCGGGTCGCCCGCGAGCATCGCGCCGCCGCCGGCCACCTCGGGGCCGTTCGCGACCCAGGCGTTGCTGTTGAAGTCGAGCTGGCGCAAGGTCTCCGGCAGGACGTCGTCCTGCGGGACGGCAGCCGCCTTGAGGGCACGGGTGGACGGGGCGGCCCCGGACTTCGCCGGTGCGGCCTCGGGGGTCTTCGCCGGGTCGGCCGCGTTGGCGTTCCGGATGGTCCGCGGGGTGAGGGGAAGGTTCTTGTACGGTCCCGGGTCGTACGGGCGCTGCTCGGTCGGCGCGAACTCCGGGAACCAGGCCATCGTCAGCTCGGGGCCGAGGGACTTCCTGAGCAGGGTGTAGTCGAGTGCGATGGTGTTGAAGTTCATCTGCTGGGTGACCACGCCCTGTACGACCAGGCTGTCCACGGGCGTCCACGGCTGGGGGCGTACCCCGGTGAGGCCGTAGAGCGTGGGCCATTCGCCGGTCTTCGCCAGGTGCCGCATCCAGGAGTTGACGCCCTCGGCGTAGCCGGTGAGGGCGCGTGCCGCCGCGCTGTCGCGCGGGGTGGCCGCCCAGCGGGCCTCGGCGGTACGCAGCAGGCCCAGGCGCAACTGGAACTTGTCGCTGTCGAGGGCGACCGCGCCGACCAACTCCGAGAGGCGGCCCGCGCCCATCCGGCGCTGGAGGTCCAGCTGCGTGAGGCGCATGCGGGCGGTGACGTATCCCTGGGCGACGAAGAGGTCCTCGTCGCTGCCGGCCTTGACGGAGGCGTATCCCTCGGCGGTGAAGGACACCGTGACCGGGCCCTTCAGCGCGGGGAGCGTCAGGGTCTCGCTCCTGACGGCGGTGCTCGCGGAGGCCGACTGCCACACTCCCCCGCCGGGGACCAGGGCCTTCCCGAGCGCGGGCAGCGGACCGTATCCGAGCCCGAGCAGCGCGAGGACCGCGCAGGCGACCACGGCCGCGCAGATCAGGTGCGCGGCGCGGCCGATTTTGCTTGCCATGACGTTCCTCGTCTTCGGAGAGGGGCTGGTCCGTCGGGAAGCCTGTCAGCCTCCGGTCGCGCCCATAAGTCAGGAAGGTTCCCTACAACCCGCGCCGTCAGGTCCTGTCCTGGAGGAGGGCGGTGACCTCCTCGTCGGAGAGGCCGGAGAGCCAGCCGAGCACCTCGTCCACCTCGCCCTCGCCCGCGTCGGCGAGCTGCCGGCTCTGGACGAGTGCCGCCATCCGCTCGATGGTCAGCGAGCCGCTGAGCAGCTCACCGGCGGACAGGGTGACGCCGAACGCGTCGCGTACGCGCATCGCGACCCGGGTGGCCATGAGCGAATGCCCGCCAAGCCGGAAGAAGTCGGCGGTGACCGACGGCGCCGGGATGCCGAGCACATCGCCCCAGATCCGGGCCAGTTCGCGTTCCACGGGGGTGCGGGCAGCGACCGCCTCCTGCGGTGTGGCCGCCTCCGGGACCGGGTCGGGCAGCGCCCCCCGGTCGAGCTTGCCGTGCGGTCCCACCGGGAACTCCGGGAGTACGGTCACGACGTCCGGCACCAGGCCGGACGGCAGCGCCTCTTCGAGGTGACCGCGCAGGGCCTCGGAACTCGGCGACTCCGCGCCCGCGGGCACGACCCAGGCGAGCAGCCGGGGCCGGCCCGAGGCGTCGGGCCGTGCCTCGACGACCGAGGCGCGGACGAGCGGGTGGCGGTTGAGCGCCACCTCGATCTCGCCGGGCTCCACCCGCTGGCCGCGGATCTTGAGCTGGCGGTCGAGCCGGCCGAGGTACTCGAACGTCCCGTCGGGACGCATCCGCGCGCGGTCGCCGGTCCGGTACAGGCGTTCGCCCGGGTGGTACGGGTCGGGGACGAAGCGTTCGGCGGTCAGTCCGGGGCGGCGGAGGTAGCCGCGCGCCGAGGCGATGCCGCCGATGTGGAGCTCCCCCGGTGCCATCGGCGGGGCGATGCCTCCCGAGGAGTCCAGGACGTAGAGCCGGGTGCCCGACATCGCGCGGCCGATGGGCACGCGCATCAGGCGGGTCTCCTCGGGGCCGACGCGCTGGAACGTGACGTCGATCGCCGCTTCCGTCGGACCGTACAGATTGTGCAGTTCGACGCCGGGGAGCACCTCGAAGAAGCGTTCCGCCAGGGCCGGTGCCAGCTCCTCGCCGATGCAGACGACCTGCCGCAGCGTCCGTCCGGCCGCCGCCGCGTCGGGCTCCTCCAGGAAGGTCTGGAGCATCGACGGGACGAAGTGCACGGTGGTGACGGCGTGCCGGGGGATCAGATGGGCGAGGTAGTGGGGGTCGCGGTGGCCGTCCGGGCGGGTCAGGACCACCGTTGCTCCGGCGACCAGCGGCCCGAGGAGTTCCAGGCCGGCAACGTCGAAGCTGACCGGGGTCTTGAGCAGGACCGACTCCCCGGCCTTCAGTCCGTAGCCTTCCTGGAACCAGACGAGCTGGTTCGCCAGGGCGGCGTGGGAGGTCATCACGGCCTTGGGTTCACCCGTCGAGCCGGAGGTGAACAGGATGTTGGCGAGATGCCCCGGCAGGACTTCGGCGGCTTCGGCTGCGCCGGTGGCCCCGGTGGCGGCCTCGTCATCCCCCGTGGGGTCGACCAGGACCGTGCCCTCCGGTGGCTCGAAGCCCGGTGCGGAGCCGATGAGGATCCGGGCGCGCGCCACGTCGATCTGGCGCGCGAGGCGGGCCGCCGGGTGGGCGGTGTCGAGGGGCATGTACGCGCCGCCGGCGAGGAGGACGGCGTACACGGCGATGATCAGCTCGGGCGAGCGCGGCAGGCAGACGGCGACGGGCAGGTCGGGCGTCACGCCCAGGGCGCGCAGCCGTGCCGCCAATCCCTTTGCCTTGCGGTCGAGTTCGCCGTACGTGAGCGAACCGCCGTCCCAGGCGACGGCCGTCACCTCGGGGTTGGTCCGCGCGACGCCCTCGACGAGCCGGTGGACCAGTCCGTCCTCGATGGCCGCCGGGCCGCCGTCCGCGACGGTCCCCGCGATCCGCTCCGCCTCGGCGGGGGCCAGCGCGGGCAGGTCGTCGACGGTGGCGGCCGGATCGGCGAGGGCCGCGTCGAGCAGGGCGGGCAGTCCCGCGAGGAGGGCGGTGACGGTCTGCTCATCGAACAGGTCGGCCGCGTAGACGGCGTGGCCGGTCAGCGAGCCGTCGGAGTCGGGGCCGAGGTGCAGGGACAGCTCGAACTTGGCGCCGGGCGAGGGGAGTTCGAAGGGCACGGCGCGGACTCCCCCGGCTTCCCAGGGGTCGATGGGCAGGTTCTGGAGCGCGAGGAACGCGCGGACCAGGGGGACCCGGCCGTCGGCGGTCCGCTCGGACACGGCGCGGACGATCTCGTCGAACGGCGGTCGTGCCCGGTCGAAGGCCGCGAGGCACTGGGACCGCACGTCGTCCACGACCTCGGCGAAGCCGGCCGCACGGGTGCGCACGCGCAGCGGCAGGGTGTCGGCGAACATGCCGAGGGCGGTGTCGGTACCCGGGTGCTCCCGGCCCGCCGCGACGGTGCCGACCACGAAGTCGTCCTGACCGCTCCAGCGGCCGAGCAGGACGCCGAAGGCCGACAGCAGGACCGTGAAGGGCGTGGTGCCCCGGTCTCCCCCGAACATCCTCAGCCTGTCCGCCAGTTCGGCGGGGATCCGTACGGGGAGCGAGGCGCCCCGCCATGTCGGCGCGGCCGGAACGGGCCGGTCGGTGGGCAGCTCCAGGGCCTGCGCGCCGTCGAGGCGCTCGCGCCACGCGGCGAGGGACTCCTCGGTCCACGCGGCGCGGGGAACGGGGGCCGCCGGTACGGGCGTGATGGTGCCGCCCTGCCGATAGGCGTCGCCGAGCCGCCCGAGGAGCAGGGCCATGGACCAGCCGTCGAGGACGGCGTGGTGCGCGCAGAGGCCGAGGACCCAGTCCCGCCGGCCGCGCCGCAGCAGGACGGTGCGCACGAGCGGCCCGGAGGCGAGGTCGAACGGCGTGGCGGCCAGGGCCCGCAGCTCCTCTTCCACGCGGCCCTCGCCGAGGCCCCACAGGTCGTGGAAGGGCAGCGCGAACATGTCGGCGGTGGGCCGCTCGGACAGGCTCAGGCCGCCGCCCGGCTCCTGCGTGAAGACCGAGCGCAGGAGCGGGGTCTCGTCGAAGAGCGCGACGAGGCAGCGTTCGAGGAGGGCGCGGTCGAGCGGGCCGTTCAGCCGGAGGCCGCCGGCGATGTGGTACGCGTCGCCGGCGCCCATCTGGTCGAGCAGCCACATCCGTTCCTGCTCGGGGCTGACGGAAGCGGGCCCCGCGAGGGTGGCCTCCGTCGGCCGCGCGGTCTCGCCGGAGGCGTACGCGGCGAGGTCGAGCGGGGTGAGGCCGTCCAGGAAGCGGGCGAGCGGAACGTCCACGTCGCGTGCGTCGGCGAGGGCCGCCTTGAGCCGTACGGCCCGCAGCGAGTCGAGACCCTGGCCGACCAGCGGCGCGTCCGCGACGAGCGCCTCGGGGGTGGTGTCCAGGGCGGCCGCGACGAGCTCGGCCAGGCCGTCGGGGAGCGACGGGCTCGCGGCGAGCGCCGCCTCCGCACCGGGCTGGTCCGTCTGACCAGTCTGGCCGGTCCGGTCCGACTGGCCGGTCCGGTCCGACTGGCCCGTCTGGCCGGTCGCCGTCAGTGGTTCGAACGCGCCCGCGAGCCAGCGGGTCCGGCAATCGGCCCGGCGGACCTTGCCGCTGCTGGTGCGCGGGATCTTGCCGACCCGGACGAGCACGACGTCCGCGAAGGCGAGCCCGTGCTCGGCGGCCACGGCCTCGCGCACGGCCCGCACCACGGCCGGTCCGTCCTCCGCGCGGAAGCCGCGTACCACCTCGTGCACGAGGACGACCTCCTCCGTGGCCCCGTCGTCGACGGCGATCGCCGCGCCGCGGCCCGGGTTCAGGAGCGGGTGGGACCGCTCGGCCGTCAGCTCCAGGTCCGGCGGGTAGAGGTTGCGGCCCCTGACGATGATCAGGTCCTTGATGCGTCCGGTCACGTACAGCTCGTCACCGTGCCGGAAGGCCAGGTCGCCGGTGCGCAGGAAGGTCCGTCCGGGGTGGCCCTGGGCGACGGCACCGAAGGTGGTGGCCGTCAGATCCGGCCGGTTCCAGTAGCCGTGGGCGACGGTCGGGCCGCTGACCCAGACCTCGCCGACGGCGCCCTCCGGCAGCGGCTCGCCCGTGCCGGGGTCGACGATCAGCGCCAGGTCCTCGTGGTGCGCCCAGCCGCAGCCGGACAGCTCGGCGGCCGGCTCGTCGGTCGCGGCCTCGACGGCCCGGCCCTCCTCCAGATCCGGGCGGCGCACGCGCAGGGCGCCGGGGTCGGCCGCCGGATCGGCCCGTCCGGTGACGAACAGGGTGGCCTCGGCCAGGCCGTAGCAGGGGTAGAACGCCGAGCGGCGGAAGCCGGCGGCCTCGAACGCCTCCGCGAACGCGTCCATGGTGGTGCCGCGCACGGGTTCGGCGCCGGTGAGCGCGTGCCGCAGCTCCGACAGGTCGAGCCCTTCGCGGTCCGCGGGCTTGGTGCGGCGCAGGACCTCGGCGTAGGCGAAGTCGGGGGCGGCGGTGATGGTCGCCCGGGTGCGGCTGACCGCCCGCAGCCAGCGCATGGGCTGGTGGAGGAAGGTCATCGGCGAGAGCAGCGTGCAGGGGAAGCCGGTGTGCACGGGCTGGAGGATGCCACCGATCAGGCCCATGTCGTGGTACGGCGGCAGCCAGCTCACGCCGCGGCTGTTCTCGTCCAGGCCGAGCGAGCGGCCGATGGTGGCCGAGTTGTGCACGAGGTTGACGTGGCTGAGCATGACGCCCTTCGGCGTCCCGGTGGAGCCGGAGGTGTACTGGAGGAACGCCAGGTCGTCCGGGGACACTTCGGGATCCCGCCAGTCCGCCGGGTCCTCGGTCGCGTCGTCGGTGGTCGCCCACGCGAGGGAGGAGCGCAGTCCGAGCCGGTCGCCCCGCTCGTCGATCATGGCGAGCGTGACGGTGTCGATGAGGGCGAGCGCGGCGCCGGAGTCGGCGACGATGGCTCCCACCCGCTCGATGCCGTGCGCGCCGAGCGGCGGGTAGACCGGGACGGCGACCGCCCCCGCGTACAGACAGCCGAAGAACGCCGTCACGTAGTCGGGGCCGGGCTGGTGGAGGAGCAGGACCCGGTCGCCCCGGTCGGTACGCGCCTGGATCAGCGCGGCGATCGCCCTGGCACCCCGGTCGAGTTCGGCGTAGCTCAGTGCGCGGATCTCGGTCTCCGAGATCTCGAACTCGAGCGCCAGGCGGTCGGGGGTGCTCTCGGCGCGCCGACGGAGCGTCTCGATGAAGGTGGGGCCCATGGAAACTCCTCGGACGAGGGGCGGTCTGCGGTTTCGGACGAGGGTCGGTCAGCGGTAGCGGAGCAGGAGGTCGTGGAAGCGGTCGGCGCCGAAGCGCACGGCGTCGACGGGTACCCGCTCGTCGGCGGCGTGCATCGCGTCCTGGTAGCGGCTGCCCGCCGGGAGCAGCATCGGCACCCAGCCGTAACAGGCGATGCCGAGGCCCGCGAAGAGCCGGGCGTCGGTGGAGGCCGGGGTGATCATGGGGAGCGGCAGGCCCTCGGGGTCGGCGTCCCGCATGACGGCGGCGATCTCCTCGAAGAAGCCGCCGAAGACCGGGGGCGGCATCGGGTCGCCCTCCAGGAGCAGTTCGAGGTCGCCGTCGGGGCCGATCAGCTCGCGCAGCTCGGTGCGGAAGTCCTCGACGGTCCAGCCGCCGGGCAGGATGCGGCCGTCGAAGTCCACCGAGAACTCGCTCGGCAGCATGTTGATCTTCTCCGGCGTGCGGACGATGGTCGCGTTGACCGTGTTGCGCAGGACGGAGTCCAGGTAGACGGCGTCGGCCTCGGGCAGCAGGTCGTACGGGATCGTCGCCTTGCCCTCCGGGTCGCGCAGCTCGCGCAGCCGGCCGGCGAGCGGTTCCTCGGCGGCCGAGGCGAGCTCGGCGAGCATCCGGTCGAGGGCGGGCGTCACGTGCGTGGGCAGCCGGCCCTCCTCCAGGCTGCGCAGCAGCGCGGCGAGCTTGCTCATCGAGGTGCCCGACCAGCCCTGCCGGGAGGCGTGGCCGCCGCGTCCGCGCACGGTGAGGCGCATCCAGCAGGCGCGCTTCTCGGCCACGACGATCGGGTGCACCCGCCGGGACAGGCAGCTCAGGACGGCTCCGCCGTCCTCCCCGATGCCGTAGGCGACGCCGTCGAACAGTTCGCGGTGCTCGCGGGTCAGGTAGCCGGCCCCCACCCTGCTGCCCGCTTCCTCGTCGGGCGAGACCGCGAGGATGACGTCACCCGCCGGGGCGGCGCCCTCGGCGCGCAGCCGTTCCAGGGAGGAGACCATCATCGCGAGGCTGCCCAGCATGTCGATGGCGCCCCGGCCCCAGACGTGGCCGTCGATGATGTTCCCCTCGAACGGGGGGTGCGTCCACTGCTGGCCGTCGGTGGGCACGACGTCGGCGTGCGCGTGCAGCAGCAGGGGCGGCGCGAGGCCCGCGCCGGGTATACGGGCGACCAGGTTGGGGCGTTCGGGGTCGGAGCCGAGCAGCTGTACGTCTGCGCCGGCGGCCCGCATGATGTCCGTGACGTACCGGACGCACGGGCCCTCGTTCCCGGGGGGATTGACGCCGCGGAACCTGATCATCTGCTGGAGCAGCGGGATCGGATCGGTCGTGTCGGTCACGGGGTTTCTCTCCTTGTCATGCGCGAGGGGCCGCTTGTCATGCGCGAAGGGCCCCCGCGATGGGTCATGCGCGAGGGTCCGCCGCGGTCGGCTCGGGGCCGAGGATCCGGGTGCCGCCACGTCCGGCCAGGGCGGCGGACACGGTCTCGGCGTACCGCCCGTCGGCGATGCGGACGTCGGCGACACCGGCTTCCACCGCCTCGCGGGCGGCGACGAGCTTGACGGTCATGCCGCCGCCGACGGCCGGGTCGCGGCCCTCGCGGACGCGGTACTCGGCCTGCACGGAATTGGGGTCGGCGCCGTCGGCGAGCACGCCCGGCGCGCCGGTGAGCAGGACGAGACGGGTGGCGCCCAGGGCGCCGGCGACGGCGGCCGCGACCCGGTCGGCGTTGACGTTGACGGGTTCGCCGTCCTCGGCGAGGGCGGGCGGCGACAGCACCGGCACGATCCCCTCGGCCAGCAGCGTCTTCAGAAGCGGTGTCTCCACCGAGGTGAGGCGGCCGCTGCGGTCGTCGCGTACGACGACGGTCCTGCCGTCGACCACCGTGCGGAGCGCGGCCTTGCGGCGGGCCCGCAGAAGGCCCGCGTCCAGGCCGGTCAGCCCGACCGCGGGCACGTCGAGCCGGGCCAGTTCGAGCAGCAGCGCCGGCTTGGCCTGCCCGGCGAGGGCCAAGGTGACCACTTCGAGGGTGGCCCGGTCGGTCCGTCGGCTGACGGTGCCGTCCGGTGCCACCAGCTCGCCGAGCGGGACGCCGAGCCGGCCGGCCAGCTCGGTGACCATCGCGGAACCGCCGTGCACCAGGAGGACGGAGCCTCCGGCGCGTACCATCTCGGCGATTCCGGCGCACACCGCGGCAGGCTGGACCTCGGCGTTCCCGCCGCACTTGACCACGGTCAGCCCTGCGCTCACGGCCGGCCTCCTTCTCTCGGGTTTGTCGTGTTGTCGGGACGGATCAGACGGGGTGCAGCCCCGGGAATTCGAGCCCGAGCCGCTCCGGCCATCCCATGCGGATGTTCATGCACTGGACGGCGTTGCCCGCGCCGCCCTTGACGAGGTTGTCGAGGGCTCCCACCGCCACCACCGTCGACCTGTCGGGGTCGGTGGCGAACCCGACGTCGCAGTAGTTGGTGCCGGAGAGGATCTTCGGCTCCGGGAGCCGGTAGAGGCCCCGGCGCTGGGCGATGACCCGGACGAAGGGCTCGTCCTGGTACTGGAGGCGGTACAGCTTGCGTACGTCCTTGTCGCCCAAGGGCTCCCGTACCGGTACCCGGCAGACCACCTGGGCACCGCGGACCGCTTCCACGCCGGTCGCGCCCATGCGTGCGTCGACGCCGGTCGCCTGCGTGATCTCGGCCTCGTGCCGGTGGCCGGTCGGCGCGAAGAGCCGCATGGCCCCGCTCCGTTCGGCGTGCAGGTTCATCTGCTCGGCGCGCACGCCCGATCCGCTGGAGCCGATGCGTCCGTCCACCGTGACGGGGCCGGCGACGACCCCTGCCCGGGCGAGCGGAAGCAGGGCCAGGATCGAGGCGGTGGCCATGCAGCCCGGCATGCTGATGGCATCCGCCGTGGCGAGCTCGGCCCGGTGCGTCTCGGGCAGACCCGTGACGAAGGAGGCGAGCAGGTCGGTCGCCGTGTGCGGCGTTCCGTAGTGGCGGGCGTAGAGTTCCGCGTCCCGCAGGCGGAAGTCGGCTCCGAGGTCGATCAGGACCTTGGCCTTGCTCCGCAGTTCGGGGATGAGTTCCAGGCCGACGGTCTGCCCGACGGCGACGAACATCACGTCGTACTCCCCGAGTGATTCGGGGGCGATGAAGGTGAGGTCGGTACGGCCCCGCAGGTTCGGGTGGACACGGTCCACCCGGCTGCCGGCGAGGCGGGTGGACACCGCGGCGGCCACCCGCACCTCGCGGTGGTCGAGCAGCAGCCTCAGCAGTTCACCCCCGATGTAGCCCGAGGCCCCGACCACCGCGACGTCGATCATGCCTACTCCCCCCAGTCCTCTTCGGCCTCGGGCGCCAGCGCGAGGAGCACCGGCGCAACGCCGACGACCTCCAGCTCGGCGGCGCAGTCCGGGCACTCGACGATCTCGCCGGAGCGGACCTCGGCGGACACCTGCACCCCGCCCTCGCACTCCGGACAGGGCTCTGCGATCGCCCCTACTTGGGACATGGAATCTCCTCCGCTGATGCGTCGGTTACTTGGTCATCTACGCATCGCAGCATGCTTGTTGCGGCGCCCGCGTACGTAGTCAGGAGGTTCCCGGACTAGTCAGTCGGTCGGCGCGAGCCAATACTCTGGGACTCCGTCCACACTCCCTAGGAGCGATATGACAAGCAGGTTCACCGAGCTGAGCATCGACTGCCACGACCCGGAACGGCTCGCCGCCTTCTGGTGCGAGGTCTTCGGTTTCACGGTTCTCGACCGCGGCGAGGACAGCATCGAGATCGGCTCCTGGGAGCCGAACGTCGAGGACCTGCGGGCCCGTCAGATGCCGGTCACCCTGGTCTTCGTCCGGGTGCCCGAGGGCAAGACCGTGAAGAACCGTCTCCACCTCGACGTCAGCCCGATCGACACGAGCACCAAGGACGAGGTGGAGCGGCTGATCGCCCTGGGCGCCGGCAGGGTCGACGTGGGCCAGGGCCCGGACCGCGGCTGGGAGGTCCTGGCCGACCCCGAGGGCAACGAGTTCTGCGTCCTGCGCTCGCTCGCCCCCGGCGAGTTCGAGGGCTGAGACCCCCGCACCGGGCCCTTCCCCGGGCCCTGTCGGCTCAGACGCAGTCCGCGAGGAGATCGAGGGCCCGGTCCTGGTCCGCCAGGAGCGCTGTGGCCCTCTTCTCCAGCGCCTCCGTGGCGGCCGCGGTGTCCTCGCGGGCGTTGCCGACGATGATGCGCACCGCGCTCCAGTGGTGGGCGACGCGCTCCACCCGCCGGGCCGCTTCCCGCAGTTCCGGCCGGCCGAAGTCCTGCCCGGCCGCGGCGAGCCAGTCCGCGTGCACTCCGGTCTCCGCGAGGACCGTGCCGGCCACGACGAAGGTCTCGTCGACCACCTCGGGGTCGTCGCCCGCGCGCATCCGCGCCGCCGCGACGTCCAGGAACCGGGCCATGCCCTTCCGTCCCCCGAACAGGTCCGTGCCGTCGTCCGTGAGGCCGCCGGCCGCGAGGGCGCGGTCGTTCTCCAGGGCGGAGACGTTCGCGGCGATCACGGAGCGCACGTGGTCCGGGTCCCAGGCCGGGAGCTCTTCGCCCACCGTGATCTCCAGCCAGCGCTCGCCGATCGGGTTACGGGTGAAGAACAGGTCGCGGTCGTGGTCCTCCGGATTGGCGGAGCTGCGCGCGGCGGCGAACTCGGCCCGCGTGATGGCTCCTTGGAAGCGCGGCGGCACCGGATCGGCGAGCAGGACCTCGTCCCGCTCGTCGTCGAACCCGTAGACGGTCAGCAGGTGGTTGGTGTGCACGTCCCGGTAGGCCGGGCGGAACGGCAGATGGAAGTTGTCGACGGCCGCGGCAACCGCGCGCCCGTCCGCGACCACCTCGCGGACCTCCGTCCAGGCCGACTCGGCGTCCGCCGGGCAGTGCCAGCGTGAACTCACTGGGTGGTGCGGAGCCATGGCCCCGAGTAGCGACTCCGCGCCGAAGGGGACGTAGTACTCCTCGCGCCGCAGGTCACCTGACCGGTAGCCGAACCCCCAGGCCGCGCCGAGGACTTGGAGCGGATCCACGCCGTGCGCGCCAAGCAGGACGCCCATCGTCGCGTGCAGGCAGTGTCCGAGGTCGTGCCGCCACGGCCGTACTCCCTCAAGTTCGACTCTCATGCCGCCTCCTCCACCAGGGTCAGGGCGAAGAGGTGCATCGCCGGGTTGTCGGGCAGGACGAGCGCGCTCAGTCCCTCGGGAACTGCCACCGGCACCCGCTGGTGCCAGATCGACGGGCTCATCGTGTGCTGCTCGTGCCTCGGGTAGAGCAGCTTGGCCGTGCGGAAGGCGAGGCTCTCGCCGAACCGCGCCGGCGTCTGCGGCCAGAAGTCCGAGATCCGCAGCCACTGCCTGCGGACGGTGCCGTCGGCGTACTCCAGGAGCACTTCGTCCTCGGTGCGCCGCTCGGCGGCCCCCAGCACGTGGATCCAGTCGGCGCGCAGGCCGGTCAGCGGTATCCGCTGGCCCCGGCACCGCAGGTGGTCCGGCCGTACGCCGTCGGCCTCGGGAAACCGGAACGGCACCCCGTCGACCTCGACGCGTTCGCCGCAGGGCAGCTCGTCGGCGGGAAACGCATTGCCCCAGATGTTGAACGCGCCGGCGCCCGATCGCCCGCTCGGTTCCGCGCCGACGCTGTCGGCGAGACCGTCGAGCGGGACCGTGTGCGCCGCCGCCACCCCCGACCAGTGGAGAGCGGTACTGACGTGATGGACCATACGGAACTCCTCGGCTCCGGAGACGTGACAGGGAAAGTGGGAGAAGCGGTGACGGTGCCGGTGACCGTGGAGGCACACGGGCGGGGAGGGTGCGACGCGTACGACGGGCAGCAGACCGTCGCGCGGCGGACCGCCGCGGTGGCCCGGGCGGCGTTCGCCGCGGGCGATCCGTACCCCGGCCTGCCCGTCGCCGACGGCGCCACCGAGACGGCGGACGACGTACGGGCGGACCTGGCGCGGGGCGCACGCCTGTGGACGGCCTTCGACGCGGACGGCGAGCCGCTGGGCTGCGTACGCGCGCTGCCCGCCGGGGACGGGGCGTGGGCGGTACGCCGCCTCGCGGTCGCGCCCCGGGGCCGGGGCCGGTCCGTCGGCCGGCTGCTGATCCGGGCCCTCGAAGCGGACGCCCGTGCCGAGGGCCTCGGCCGGGTGGTGCTCGACGTGGTGGTCGAGCGGGGCAATCCGGCCTTCTACGCGCGGCTCGGCTACCGGACGACGGCCCACTTCCCCGCTCCGGACAAGCCGCTGTCCGAGGTCCACATGGCCAGGGATCTCGCCGCCCCGGACGAGGACCTGCCTCATCCGTGGGGCGGCGAGCCCGTCCCGCTGTGGGAAGGCGCCGTCCGGGCCTGGTTCTCCGGTCCCGAAGGAACCGCCGCGCTGCCCGCCGCGCTCGGCTCCGACCCGGCGGCGGAACTGGTGGTACTGGCCGGGCGGGCGGCCCGGCTCGTGGGCGGCCCCGCGCGGTTCCGCGGGGCCGACGGGCTCGCCCGCCGGCCTCACGGTGTCCTGGTAGACGCCAGGCCCGCCGAGCAGGTGCCGGCCTTCCTCCTGCCCCGTGCGGTGGACCCCGACGCGCTCGCCTTGTGGCGGACGCGCGGCTGAGTCCATCAGACCGTCACCCCGGCCAGCGACCGTGCCTCGGCCGCTATGTTCTCCGGGGTGACGCCCGCGTGTTCCAGCAGGTCGAGCTCGCCGCCGACCCGGTCGGTGAAACGGTCCGGCACGCCGATCCGGCGCACCGGGACATCTCCCCGGGCCGCGACGACCTCGCAGACCGCGCTGCCGAGGCCGCCGACGACCAGGTGGTCCTCGACCGTGACGATGCCCCCGGTCTCCGCCGCCGCGCGCAGGACCGCCTCCTCGTCCAGCGGCTTGATCGTGTGCATGTTGAGCACGCGGGCGCGGATGCCCTCGGCGGCCAGCGCCTCGGCGGCGCGCAGCGCCATCCCCACCGGGTGCGGGCCGGTCGCGATCAGCGTCACGTCGTCGCCGTCCGCGAGGGTCACTGCCCGGCCGATCCGGTACTCGTACGGCTCCCGGTAGACCAGCGGTGTGGCGCTGCGGCCGAGCCGGATGAAGACCGGGCCCGGGTGGTCGACGGAGGCGAGCAGCGCCTGCTCGGCCTCCACCGTGTCGGCGGGCACGAGCACCGTCAGGTTCGGCATCAGCCGCAGGATCCCGAGGTCGTCGGCCGCGTGATGGGTGGGTCCGTAGTGCCCGGCGGACAGGCCGCCGTGCGTGGCGACGATGCGGACCGGCAGGTTGTTGCCCGCCACGTCCACCTTGACCTGCTCGCAGGCGCGGGCCGCGGCGAAGCCGCTCAGGGTGTGCGCGAACGGCATGAGGCCGGACGCGGCCATGCCGGCGGCCATGCCGATCAGGTTGGCCTCGGCGATGCCCACGTTGACGTACTGCTCGGGCAGGTCGGCGAAGAGGGTCTCCAAGCCGCCGACGTCGGAGTCCACGCACATGATCCGCGGGTCCCTGCGGGCGAGTTCGACGAGCGTGCGCCGGCAGATGTCCCGGGTCGGCCCGTCGTACCGCTCCTCCCACGAGGGCTCGTTCGCCGGGGTCTCCTCCGGCGCGGTCACGGTCTCGGTCACAGCTGTCGCTCCCTGCGGTTACGGAGTCCTGCCAACGCGCGCGCGTGGAGTTTCGGCGTCAGCTGGACGTAGTGGCTCTTCTTGCGGTCCTCCAGCATCGGCACGCCCCGGCCCTTCACCGTGCGGGCGAGCACCACCGTCGGCCGCCCCTCGGTGTCCGGCAGCGACTCGAAGACCTTGAGCAGGGCGGACATGTCGTGTCCGTCCACCTCGTGCACGGCCCAGCCGAAGGCGCGCCAGCGGTCGGCGAGCGGTTCCAGCGACAGGCACTCCTCGGTGGTGCCGCTGATCTGCCAGCCGTTGCGGTCCACGATCGCGACGAGGTTGTCGAGCCGGTGATGGGCCGCGCCCATCACCGCCTCCCAGACCGAGCCCTCCTGGAGCTCGCCGTCGCCGATCAGCGCGAACGCCCGGGAGGGCCGGCCGAGTCTGCGGCCGGCGAGAGCGGCGCCCGCGGCCAGCGAGAGGCCGTGGCCGAGCGAGCCGGTGGGGAACTCCACGCCTTCCAGGCGGCGCAGCGGGTGTCCGGCGAGGCGACTGCCCGTCCTGCCGTACTCGGCGGTCTCCTGGGGCGCGATGAACCCGGACTCCGCGAGTACGGCGTACAGGGCGGAGCTCGCGTGCCCCTTGCTGAGGACGAACCGGTCGCGGTCCGTCCAGTCGGGCTCGTCCGGCCGTACCCGCAGCACCGCGCCGTAGAGCACGGTCAGCACGTCGGTCGCGGAGAGGCTGCCGCCGAGGTGCGTGCCGACGGCGCTGGCGCCCATCTCCAGGATGCGTTCGCGCACCCGGTGCGCCCGGTCTTCGAGCTCCTTGAGGTCCACGTCGCTCATCGCGCGGCCTCCGCGGTGGCCGGGCTCATCGCGCGGGCGAGCGTCGCCACCCGGTCGAGGTTGCCCCAGACCTTCTCGAAGGCCGCCGCGCAGTCCTGGAGGACCGGGCCCGAGGCGGGGTTGAGGTGCCAGCGCTGGAGGGTGAGGGAGTCCTCGATGACCGCGAGGGTGTTCGGGAACTCCTCCTCCTTCTCGTACGCGCCGGGGTGCAGCTTCCACGGGTAGCCGCCGAAGCCCTCACGGGTCAGCAGCGCCTTCTGCCGAGGCAGCGGGACCCGCTGGTACTGCTGGAGGGGTACGCCCTCGGCCCGCATGACCCGCTCGATCGCGGCGCGGAGACCGCCCGGCGTGACGCCCTCGATGCCCATCGCCTCGGCGTCGAAGCGGAAGCGGAGGATGTGCCAGGCGTGCGTGCGGTCCTCGGGGCAGTGCGGGACCCGCAGGCCGGGCAGCGCGGCGAGCCGGTCGAGCATCGCGCGGACGTTGCGGTCGCGCGCCTCGTGGTAGTCCTCCAGGCGGTCGAGCTGGCAGCGGGCGAAAGCGGCCTGGACCGCGCTGAGTTTGGCGTTACCCGCCAGCTCGTGGGAGACGTAGTCGCGCTTGACTCGGCCTTCGAGCACCTCGCCGAACTGGCGCAGGCGCAGCAGCCGGGAGTGCAGGGCGTCGTTATTCGTCGTGATCAGACCGCCCTCCCCGCAGGTCGGCAGGTTCTTGACCACGTTGAGGCTGAAGGCGGCGATGTCGCCGAGCGCGCCGGTGCGCACTCCCCGGTAGCGGGCGGCGTGCGACTGGGCGGCGTCCTCGACGAGCAGCAGACCGTGGCGGTCGGCGAGTTCGCGGAGCTCCGCCATGTCGCAGGGCAGGCCGTGCAGGTGGACGGCGAGGATCGCGGCCGTACGGGGGGTGATGGCCGCGGCGGCGGCGCGCGGGTCCATGGTGAAGGTCACCGGGTCGATGTCCACGAAGACCGGGACGACGAGCCGGTTCGCCGGGGCCACGGCGCTCGCGATGAACGAGAAGGCCGGGACCAGGATCTCCGCGCCCGGCTCGATGCCGGCCGCGGTGAGGGCCAGTTCGAGGGCGGTGGTGCCGTTGGAGACCGCCGCGCAGTGGGTGGTGCCCACCAGTGCGGCCCACTCGCGTTCGAGCAGCTGCACCTGCCCGGCGCCCGGGTTGTTAGAGGTGAACTGCCCGCTGTCCAGGACCCCGACGACGGCCTCGCGTTCGGCGTCGGTGATCACCGGCCAGCCCACGAGCTCCTTGGAGGCCCGCTCCGGCGGAACGGCTCGGGACCCGCCGAACATCGCCAGCTTTTCCCCGGTCATGCGGCAGTCTCCTCGAAATGGGCCCACACGCCAGGGTGTTCGGGCAGGCGGATCGCGGTCGGTTCCTCGGGTCGGGTGAGCGGCACACGGGCCGTGCTCGTGCCCGGCGTACAGTGGATCCGCTCGGGGTCCACCGCGTCGCGGTACTGCACCAGGACCTCGGCGCCGTCGACGGCTCCGGCCTGGTCGGGGTCGCCGAACTCCAGCCGCAGCCAGTTCCGGTGGCCTGGCGGCAGGGGCACGAGGGTGCCCCTGCACTCGACGGCTCCCTCACGCATCGGAGCCCCCGACCCGGCTCAGGACGTAGTCGACGTAGCGGCCGACCAGGTCCGTGCCGAGCACCTCGACGGCGCCGTGGAACTCGGGCGTGTGGTTGACCTCGTTGACGTAGTACGCCCCCGAGCGGTCCTCCAGGACGTCGATGCCGAGGACGCCGTCGCCGATCGCCTCGGCGGTGGCCGCGAGCAGCTTCCGCAGCTCGTCGTCGGGCGTGCACACCGAGGGGACGCCGCCGCGCTTGGTGTTGGTGCGCCACTCGTCGGAGCTCTTGTAGATCGCCCCGACGATCTCGCCGCCCATCACGTAGGCCTTGATCTCGCGGCCGGGTTTGTCGATGTATTCCTGGACGTAGGTGATCTGGCTGCCCGGTCCCGGCAGCGCCTCGCGGTGTTCGAGGACCGCCTCGGCGGCGTCGTGGCCGTCGACCCGGGCCATGAGGCGTCCCCAGGAGCCGATGACGGGCTTGATCACGGCGGGGTAGCCGAAGTCCGCCATGACGGGCAGCGCCCCCTGGGGCGTGACGGTCGTCATCCAGCGGGGTACGGGCAGCCCGGCCTTCTCCAGTTCGAGCGTGGTGAGCAGCTTGTCGCCGCAGACGGACAGGATCGCGGAGGAATTCACCACCCGCAGGCCCGCGTGCTCCAGGAGCCGGGTGGCGTAGAGGTTGCGCGTGTGCCCGATCTCGCGGGTGAGCGCTCCGCGGAAGCGGAAGTCGTGGCCGGTCCCGAAGACGGTCGTCCGGGTGTCGAGGATCTCGTACGGCACGCGGCGCCGTTCGAGCTCGGCGAGGATCAGCTTCTCTTCCAGTCGGATCCGCGAGGCCAGCACGGCCAGGGGGAGGTCGGTGACGCTCACAGTCGCCTCTCTTCGGGGTGGGACCCGGGCACGTCGGCCGGGCGGGTCAGGGTCTGCGCGAGGGCGGGGAGGGCCTCGGCCAGCACGTCGACGCCGAGCAGGTACTCCTCCAGGGAGATGTGCTCCTCGTCGGTGTGGTCGAGCTTGGAGTCCCCGGGGCCGTAGGCGAGGGCGGGCACTCCCCAGTGGGGCGCGAGGATGTTCATGTCGGAGGTGCCGAGCTTCACCTTGATCGACACGTCGCCGGTGCGGCGGCGGACGGCGTCGGCGAAGGTCCGCACCAGGGGTCCGCCGCGCCCGGTCCTGACGGCCGGCACGTGCTCGATCACGGTGATCTCGCCGACCACCGCGTGCTCGCCTGCCGCATGCTCGCCCGCCGCGTGCTCGCGCACCGCGTCGAGGAACCGGTCGGCGTCGAAGCCGCGGGGGATGCGGCAGGAGATGTCGGCGTGGGCCCGGGTCAGGCCGCCCTCCAGGGCGATCAGGGCCGGGGAGGCGCGGTCGAACAGCGGGCCGTCCGCCGCGCCGGCGGGCAGCAGTCCGCGGACGGCCTGCCACAGGTCGGAGGCGAGTTCGGCCGCCCGGGGGCCGGGGCTGCTGGTGTGCGCGGGCGGGCAGCTCACGTCGTAGCGGAACCGGAGCACGCCCCGGTAGCCGACCACGACGGCGCCGACTCCGCTGGGCTCGCCGATCAGCAGCGCGTCCGGGGCGTCGAGGGTGGCGGCGAGGTGGTGGGCGCCGCGCGAGGTGGCCTCCTCCTCCACGGCGCCGACGACGACGAACCGCCCGGCTCCGGACGCGGCGGCCCGGGCCCCGGCGTGCGCCATGGCCGCGAGCGGGCCCTTGGCGTCGACGGTGCCCCGGCCGAACAGCAGGCCGTCCGACTCCCGTACGGGGAGGATCCCCGGCACGGTGTCCAGGTGACCGACCATCATGATCACCGGCCCCGTCGGGTCGCCGATCTCGCCGATCACGTTGCCGACGGCGTCGGTGCGGACGTCGTAGCCGAGCCCCTTCATCCGCTCGGCGAGGAAGGCTCCGGCCTCGGCCTCCTCACCCGACAGGGAGGGGATCTCCACGAGCCCGCGCAGGGTCCGCGTCGCCTCGACGCGGTCGAGGTCAGCGCGCATTGATGTCGACAAGGAGCATGTCCCGTACGCCCGTGCCGCCGTCGGCGATCGTCGGCGTCACCTCGTGGGTGATCCGCGCGTCGGAGACGACCAGCGAGTCCAGCCGCTCGGTGAGCGTCATCCGGGCCTGGGGCTCGCCGTCGCGGTAGACGACGGACTCGCCGCCGGCGCAGTTCACCCGGCCCATCAGGTGCATGCCGATGAAGTCGTGGCCGTCGCGGTGCCTGCCCTCGGGCGTCGGGTTGCCCGGCTCGTCGGGTGTGGCGATCACCCGCATCTGGTGCAGGCCCACCTCGAAGCGGGTCACCTCGGGGGCGACGGCGGCGACGACGGCGAGATCGACGGTGATCAGCGCGGTGAGGACCGGGTCGGTCAGCACCTCCGGCTTGATCGGGCTGAACAGCCGCGCCTTCCCCTCGTGGAGCGGGATGTGCTCGGCGGTCTGCTGGAAGGCCAGGTGGGGCAGCGGCTCGAAGGTCCACTCCCCCGCAGGGCCGCGCGTGGCCATCAGGCGCCCGTACCGCCGCTCGCGGTGCACGCCGTCGGTGACCATCTCGTCGCGCGGCAGGTCGGTCCAGGACGCGGCGAACGCCTGGAGGTCCGCCGGCGGGAACCAGCCGGCCAGCTCGCCGGCCGGCAGGGCGACGAAGTCGCCGGCCGCCAGGGCGTCTCCCCAAGTTCGGATGGCCTCCGCCTGACGCGTCGGGGCCAGTGGTGCAACCGACATCCTTGCCACTTCCTCTGTTTCCTGTGTCCGGTGGTGGGGGTACGAGAGCCTCGGCGCGGGCCTCACAGCAGTCGGCCCATGTCGTGCAGCGCTTCGCCGGAGCGGTCGCCGAGTCCGGCCGCGAGCTCCTCGACGGTGTGATCGCCGAGCATGGAGTTGAGCGGCACGAGGAATCCCTCCTCCTGGGCGCGCTGGAAGACCCGTACCGCGCGCAGGGAGTTGCCGCCGACCTCGTAGAAGTTGTCCCTGACGCCGACGTCGGTGCGCTGGAGCACCTCGGCCCAGATCCCGGCGAGCAGCCGCTCGGCGGGGGTACGGGGCGGGACGGAGGCCGCCCGGCCCTGCGTGCCGGGCCCGAGGGCGAGGAGCGCCGCGCGGTCGAGTTTGCCGTTGCGGGTCACCGGCAGCGCCGGAAGGACCACGAACGCGCTCGGCACCCAGGCCGCGGGGAGGACCCCGAGGAGGAAGCGGCGCAACTCGTCGGAGGCCGGGAGGTGTTCGGGGCAGCCGAGGTAGGCGACGGCGTGGCTGTCGGCGCCGGAGCCCTGGACGAGGACCGTGGCCTGGCCGACGTCGGGGTGCCGTCCGATGACCGCCTCGATCTCGCCCAACTCCACGCGCTGGCCGCGAAGTTTGACCTGGTGGTCGTAGCGGCCGAGGAATTCGAGGGCGCCGTCGGGCCGGCGGCGTACCCGGTCGCCGGTGCGGTAGAGACGGGAGCCGTCGGCGGCGAAGGGGTCGGGAACGAACCGGTCGGCGGTGAGCGCGGGCGCCCCGAGGTAGCCGCGGCCCACCGCGACCCCGCCGATGTACAGCTCGCCGGGGGCACCCGGCAGCACCGGCTCGCCGCGGCGGTCGAGGACGTGCAGCCGTACACCGGGGAGCTGGCGGCCGATGGGCACCCGGGTCCGGTCGGCGTCCCGCTCCTCCACCTCGTGGTGGCTGACCTCGACGGCGGCCTCGGCCGGCCCGTAGAGGTTGACGAGCGCGGTGCCCGGCAGGACCTCGCGGAAGCGCCGGACGGTCGCGGCAGTCAGCGCCTCGCCGCCGCACTGCACGAGCCGCAGCACCCCGGCGCACCGGGCGGCCGCGGGCTCGGCGAGGAACGCCTGGAGCATCGACGGCACGAAGTCGCAGGCCGTCACCGACTCCTCGACGACGAGCTCGGCGAGGTAGCGGGGGTCGTGGTGGCCGTCGGGCTTCGCGAGGACGACCCTGGCCCCGGCGCTCAGCGCGCCCAGCCACTCCCAGACGGCGACGTCGAAGGTCCAGGGGGCCTTGTGCAGGACGGTCTCGTACGGCGCGTGGCCGAAGCGCTCCCGCGCCCAGCGCAGCTCGTTCGCCAGGCCCCGGTGGGTGTTCATGGCGCCCTTCGGCGTACCCGTGGAGCCGGAGGTGTACATGACGTACGCGAGGGAGTCCGGGTGCTGGTCCTCCCAGGCGTACGAGGGACCCTCGGGTACGGAACCCGGCACGAGCTCCGGCGCGGACTCCAGCGCCGTGCCGAACCGAGCGTCCGGCGCCGTGCCGAGCCCAGCGTCCGGCGCCATGTCGGCGCGCAGGACCTCGGTCCCGGCGGCGGTCTCGCCCTCGAAAAGCGCGAAGGTGCTCTCGTCGGTCAGGACGACGGGCGGCGCGGCGTCCGCGACGAGCGCGGCGAGCCTCGCCCTCGGGTGGGCGGGGTCGAGCGGCAGATACGCCGCGCCCGCCTTGAGGACGCCGAGGGCCGCGACGAGCTGGGCGGTCGAGCGGCGCATGCAGAGGGCCACGATCCGGTCCGGCCCCGCCCCGTGCGCGCGCAGCAGCCGGGCCCAGCGGTCCGACCGCTCGTCCAGCTCGCG
This sequence comes from Streptomyces sp. NPDC044571, assembly GCF_040647115.1. NCBI lineage: Bacteria > Bacillati > Actinomycetota > Actinomycetes > Kitasatosporales > Streptomycetaceae > Streptomyces > Streptomyces sp. NPDC044571. The sequence continues at coordinate 56,256 of NZ_JBEZBN010000005.1, read as the reverse complement.
GTAGGTGAGCTCGCTCCCGGCCTCGCTGATCGCGACCCGGTCGCCGTACTCCCGGGCCACGTCGGCGATCCACTGGTGCACCAGGCCCTCGCCGGCAGGCGGCGTGGCCTCCTCGGCCGTGTCGGTCCGTGCGCCGAGGGCCAGGCGTCCCACCGGCTTCGCCGGGTCGGCGAGCGCGTCGGTGAGCAGCGCGAGCCACGCGTCGGCGAGCAGCCGCACGTCCTCGGCGTCCCACTGCGCGTCGTGCGCGAGCCTGCCGGTCAGCCCGCCGTCCGCGGCCTCGGCCAGGTTGAGGCTCAGGCTGAACTGCGTCTGGAGATCCTCGTGTTCGATCGCCTGGGCAGTGAGGCCCGGCACGTCCCACCGCGGGGACGGCGTGTTCTGGAGCGCGATGGCCGCCGCCACGAGCGGGGTGCGCCCCGAGACCCGGTCGGCACCCGAGAGCTCCACGATCCGCTCGAACGGCAGGTCCTGGTGCTCGAAGGCACCCAGGCAGGTTTCGCGGACCGCGCCGAGCAGCGACCAGAAGGAGGCCGCGGGATCCACGGACGTGCGCAGGGGCAGGGTGTTGACGAAGAACCCCATGAGGTTCTCCAGCTCGGGCCGCCCCCGGCCGGCCACCGGCGTGCCGACGACGATGTCGTCCCGCTCGGTCCACCGCGCGAGGACGGCCTTGTAGGCGGCGAGCAGAACCATGAACGGGGTCGCGGACTCCTGCCGCGCCAGCTTGCCGACCGCCTCCACGACCGCGGCGGGCACCGTCAGGCGCGCGTCGGCCGGGGCGCCCGCCGCTCCGGTCGCGGGGACCGGGGGTTCGAGCGCCACGGCTCCTTCCATGTGCTCGCGCCAGTACGTGGTGAACTCCGGCCCGGCGGCCTCGACGGCCTCGCGCTGCCAGGCGGCGAAGTCTCCGTACTGGATGGACAGTTCCGGCAGATCGGCCGCGGGCCCGCCGGTCTCGGCGCGGTAGAAGGCGGCCAGTTCCGCGTGGAACAGGCCGATCGACCAGCCGTCGGACACGATGTGGTGCATCGCGACGCCGAACAGCCAGGCCTCCTCGTCGAACCGGACCAGCGCGGTGCGCAGCAGCGGCCCGGTCGCGAGGTCGAAGGGCGTGTCGAGGTACGACTCCAGGGTCCGGCGGGCGGCGGCCTGCGTCGGCTCCGGCGGGTCGAGCCGGGGGGTCGGGACCTCCGCGTGCGGGTGGACGAGCTGCACCAGCTGCCCGTCGAGCCCGAACTCGAAGGTCGTACGCAGGATTTCGTGCCGTTCGACCAGGCACGCGACGGCGCGCTCCAAGGCGTCGGCGTCGAGCGGGCCGTCGAGCCTGATGGCGCCGCCGACGTGGTACGCGCTCCCGGCGCCGAGCCGGTCGAGCAGCCAGAGCCGGTCCTGACCGAAGGAGGTGGGCAGCTCGAACGTCTCGCCGTCGGACAAATCCTCTTCGTACAAGGTCTGTTCACTCATGAACGAGCTCCCTTCTCGGTCGGGGACGCGGGGCCGTTCTCGCGGCGCCTGCGCGCGGTACGGGCGATGGGGGCGAGGCGCGGGGTCTCCTGGGCGGGAGCCTTCGTGACCCACTCGGCGACGGCGGCGATCGTCGGGCCGCGCATCAGCACGCCGAGCGGCAGTTCGCACCCGAACTTCTCCTGGATGCGGCCGACGAGCTGGACCGCGAGGAGGGAGTGCCCGCCCAGGGAGAAGAAGTCGTCGTGGACGCCGATCCGGTCGAGGCCGAGCACCGCGTGCCACATCCGGGCGACGATCCGCTCGGTCTCGTCGCGCGGAGCCACGTAACCGGTCGTGAGGGCCGGCCGGAGCGCGTACGGCAGCGGCAGCGCCGCCCGGTCGAGCTTGCCGTTGGGCCCGATCGGCCACCGGTCCACCATCATGAGCGAGGCCGGGACCATGTAGTCGGGCAGTGCCTGACGCAGGTGCTCGCGCAGCCCGGCGGCCGCCAGACGCTCCCGGGTCGCGCGCCGCGGATCGCCGGCGAGGACGCCGTCGGCGGGCGGGAGCTGTGCGGGGTGACCGCCCGCCGGGCGGCCGTCCGCGCGGAACTCGACGTCGAGCAGGCCGGGTTCGGCTCCTAGCCGGGGCAGCAGGACGTGTCCGCCGGGGACGGGAAGGCGGGCGGGTTCGCCCGTCGGTCCCGGGTCCGCCCCGGCGACGGCCGCGCGCAGTTCGCCGACGGTGCCGGTGGCACCCTCGCGGACCAGCCGCGCCATGGCCAGGTCCTCGCTCAGCCGGGCGTCGGGCAGGCCGAGGAGACCGTACGACCCCTCGTGCCCGGCCTGCCCCTCGTGCCCGGCGTTCGCGGCGTTCGCGGCCGGATCGGCCCGCCACGGGTGCCAGGCGTCCGGCACGTCAGCGACGGGCTCGCAGCCGGGCGCCGCGATGACCACGTCGTAACGGAAGCGGGTGAGCTCGTTGCGGTGCGGGGAGGACTTCGCGAGGAGGCAGACCCGCTCGGACGGGGCCAGTTCCTCGAACAGGGACGGGTGGACGAGCAGTTCCTCCTCGCCGGAGGTCCGCTGGTCGACGAGCCCGCGCAGCACGGCGACCGGGGTGTGGTCGGGCAGCCGGCGCGCCTGGACGGAGACGTGGAACGCCTCCAGGAGGCGGATGTCGCGGACGTCGCCCACGAAGAGGTGGCCGCCGGGCGCGAGGAGGGCGAGCGCGCCGCGCAGGACGCGCAGCAGGTAGTCGACGTCCGGGAAGTACTGGACGACCGAGTTGAGGACGATCGTGTCGAACTCCCCCTCGGCGAAACCGGTGAAGTCGTCGGCGTCCCGCCGCGACAGCTCCACGTTCGGGTCGGCTTCCACGAGCGCGGCGAGCCGGGTGAGGGCCTCGGGCGAGATGTCCGTACCGACGTACCGCGCGCAGTGCGGAGCGATCCTGAGGAGGAACTGACCGGTGCCACAGCCGATTTCGAGGACCCGGGAGGGCTTCAGGGCGGTGATGCGCTCCACCGTCTCCTCGACCCAGGCCCGCATCTCGTCCGCCGGGATGGACTCTCCCGTGGCGGAGTCGTTCCAGCCCGCGAGGTCGATCTCGTCCGCCGAGGGTGTGGAGCCCTGGTAGGTGTCGTCGAAGACCGCGCGCCAGCGGTCCACGTGGTCGCCGGTCTCCTCCGGCGCCGCGACCTCGCCATCGGACCTGAGCCCGGCGTAGGCCGCGAGCTGGAGGTCGCCCTCCGCGTCGCGGAACGGCAGGACCACGGCCCGCTCGACGGCCGGGTGGGCGCCGAGCACCGCCTCGATCTCGCCGGGCTCGATCCGCTGGCCGCGGATCTTGAGCTGGTGGTCGATGCGCCCGAGGTAGTCGAGCGCGCCGTCGGAGCCCCAGCGAGCGCGGTCGCCGGTCCGGTACAGCCGCCCGCCCGGGGTGAACGGGTCGGGAACGAACCGCTCGGCGGTCAGCCCCGGCCGGCCGCGGTAGCCGCGGGCGACCGGGAGGCCGCCGATGAACAGCTCGCCCGACGCGCCCGGCGGCACGGGCTCGCCGCGCTCGTCGAGGACGTAGAGGCGGGCGCCGGAGATCGGCCGGCCGATGGGCAGCCGTGCCTCGTGCTCCGGCCCCAGGTCCGCCGGGACCGGCCAGGACGTCACGTCGATGGCGGCCTCGGTCGGCCCGTACAGGTTGTGGAGCCCGGTGTCGGGCAGCACCTTCGTGAACCGGCGGGCGAGCGCGGGCGGCAGCTCCTCACCGCTGCAGACGACCCGCCGCAGGACGCCGGCGCACTCGGCGGCGGGGCCGTCGAGGAAGGCGCGCAGCATCGAGGGCACGAAGTGGCAGGTCGTCACGGAGTGTTCGCGGATCAGCCGGCCGAGGACGACGGGGTCGCGACGGCCTTCGTCGCCCGCGACCACGATCCGCGCGCCGACGGCCAGCGGCCAGAGCCACTCCCAGCCGGAGACGTCGAAGCCGAGCGGGGTCTTGTGCAGGACCGCCTCTTCCGGCTCCAGGCCGTACTCCTCCTGCATCCACAGGATCCGGTTGACGACCGCCGCGTGCTCGTTGACGACGCCCTTCGGCCGACCCGTGGAGCCGGAGGTGAAGAGGACGTACGCGCTCGTGCCCGGCGAGACGGCCACGGAGGGCCGGGTACGGGTACGGGCGCCAGGCCCGTCGGCATCGGCCTCCACAGGGACGTCGGCATCGGTGAGGACGAGCCGGGCGCCCGCGTCCTCGGCCAGCTCCGCCAGCCGCTGCGCCGGGTGCGCCGGGTCGAGCGGCAGATAGGCCGCGCCCGCCTTGAGCACCGCGAGCATCGCGACCACGGCGCCGGCCGAGCGCGCGAGCCGCACGCCGACGACGTCCTCGGCGCGCACGCCCCGGGCGATCAGGTCGTGCGCCAGCTCGTTCGCCCGCTCGTCCAGCTCGCCGTACGTGAGGGTCCGCGCGCCGTCGACGAGGGCGACGGCCCCCGGCGTACGGTCCGCCGACCGCTCGAAGAGCTCGTGCAGGAGACCGGTTCCGGCCGGGGCCGTCCCGGCCCCGCTCCACTCCTCGACGACGGTCCGCCGGTCGGCCCCGGAGAGGATCCGCAGGTCGCCCGCGGCGGCGTCGGGCCGCTCGACGCCGTCGGAGAGCAGCGCGATCAGGCTCTCGGCGAGCCGGGTCGCCGTGGCCCTGTCGAACAGGTCCTGGGAGTACTCCAGCCAGCCGCAGAGGCCGCCGTCCTCGGTGGGGGTCAGTTCGAGCTGGATCTCGAACTTGGCGGTGCCGGTCTCCAGCGGCAGCACCTCGATCTCCAGATCGGGCAGCTTCAGCTTGGGGCGCGGGCTGTTGTGGAGGACGAGCATGTGCCGTACGAGCGGCACCCGCGCGCCCGGTTCGCGGTCCGGCTGGAGCCGCTCGACGATCTGCTCGAAGGGCACGTCCTGGCCGGCGTACCCGTCCAGGCACACGGTCCGCGCGCGGCCGACGAGGGTGCGGAACGACGGGCGTCCCGAGAGGTCGAGCCGGAGCGGGAGGGTGTTCACGAAGAACCCGATGAGCGGCTCGATCTCGCTGCGGTTGCGGCCGGCGACCGCGCAGCCGAGGACGACGTCCTCGCGGCCGCCGCTCCACCGGCCGAGCAGGGCGGTGAGGCCCGCGACGAGCACCATGTACGGCGTCGCGCGTTCGTGGTCGGCCAGCCGCTTGACCCGGGTCATCAGCTCGCCGGACAGCGTGAGCGGCACCGTACCGCCCACGAAGGTCCCCGAGTCCCCGCGCGGCCGGTCCGTCGGCAGGTCGAGCGCGGAGGAGCCGCGGAGCCGCTCCGTCCACTCGGTCAGCGCCTTCTCGTGGCCGGGCTCCCGCATGCGCTCCGCGAGCCAGAGCGCGTAGTCGGAGTACTGCACGGCGGGGTCAGCGAGCGGCGAGGGTTCTCCCCGCAGGAACGCCGGGTACAGCGTGCCCAGTTCGCGGAGGAGGACACCGAGCGACCAGCCGTCGGCGGCGATGTGGTGCATCGACAGCTGGAGCAGGTGCCTGTCCGGCGCGATGCGCAGCAGTTCGGCCCGGAGCATGAGGTCGCGGGACAGGTCGAAGGGGCGCTGCGACTCGGCGTCGCGCCGCTCCTCGACCGCGCGGTCCCGGTCGGCTTCCGGCAGACCGGAGAGGTCGACGAGCTCCAGCGGGACGTGGGCCGGGGGCTCCACCCGCGTGAAGGGCTCGTTGCCCTCGTCGTGGAAGGTGGTGCGGAGCGTCTCGTGCCGCCGTACGACCTCGTCCAGGCAGCGGGACAGCACCGCGTGGTCGAGGGCGCCGCGCAGCTCGGCGACGCCGGTGATGGTGTAGAGCGCCGAGCCGGGCTGGAGCCGGTCGAAGAACCAGATGCGGCGCTGAGCGGAGGACGGTTCGGCGTGCGCGCGGTCCGCCGCGCGCGGCAGGATCTCCGGGCGCGGCGCGGCGGCCGCGGCCTGCTCGGCGAGCAGGCGTTCCAGCAGCCTGCTCTGGTCGGGGGTCATGGCTCCGAGGCGGATCCCGGCAGCGTCGGACGGGCTCATTCGCCAAGCCTCCTGGTCACCTGGTCCGCGTCCATGCGGCTCACTTGGAGGACGAGGTCCGCCGTGCGGTCCGCGTCCGTTCCCGCCTCGGCCGCGGCCGAGCGGAGCTGTCCCGCCAGCGCGCACACCGTCCCCGCGACGAGGAAGCTCCGGATCGGGAAGTCGACCCGGAAGAGGTCGCGGATGCGGGACACGACCTGCGTGACGAGCAGCGAGTGCCCGCCGAGGTCGAAGAAGTCGTCGGTCGCGCCCACCCGGTCGAGTTCGAGGACCTCGGCCCAGATCGCGGCGAGCACCTGTTCCAGGGGCTCGGCGGGCTCGACGTAGTCGGCGGACAGCTCGGCCCTGTTCACGGCCGGGTCGGGCAGGGCCGTCCGGTCGAGCTTGCCGCTCGGCTGGAGCGGGAACTTCTCCATGAGGACGAACGCCGCGGGAACCATGTGCCCGGGAAGCCGGTCGAGCAGGTAACGGCGCAGCTCGCCGATGCTCGGCGGCAGCGGGCCGCTGGTGGTGAGGTAGGCGACGAGCCGCTGGTCGGCGGCCTCGCCGCGCAGGAGTACGGCGCTGCGCTCGACGTCCGGGTGGGAGGTAAGCGCGGCCTCGATCTCACCGGGTTCGATGCGCAGGCCGCGCAGCTTCACCTGGTGGTCGAGCCGGCCCAGGAACTCCAGGTCGCCCGAGGCGCGCCAGCGTGCGGCGTCGCCGGTCCGGTAGAGCCGGCCCGAGGGGTCGGCGCCGAACGGGTCGGGGGTGAAGCGCTGCGCCGACAGGCCGGGGCGCCGCCAGTATCCGCCCCGTACGCCCGCGCCGCCGAGGAAGAGCTCCCCGCGCACGCCGACCGGGACGGGTTCGCCGTGCGCGTCGAGGACGTACGCGCGCTGGTTCGGCAGCGGGCGGCCCCACGGAATGGTGCCCGGGACGGGCTCGGGCCGGCGTACGAGGTGGTACGTCGAGCAGAACGACACCTCGGTCATGCCGGCGAGGTTGTAGAGCCGCAGCTCCGGCAGCAGGGCGCCGAGCCGCTCGGCGAGGGCCGGCGGCAGCCGGTCGCCGCCGAGGACGGCGAGGCGCAGCACGGCTCCGTCGAGACCGGGCCCGTCGTGGACGTGATTGACGAGCATTTCGAGCAGGGCCGGGGCCGAGCTCCAGGCGGTGACCCGGGCGTCGATGAGCAGCCGGCGCAGCTGGACGGGGTCGGTGACCTCCAGGTCGTCCGGCGGGACGACGACGCAGGCGCCCGTGAGAAGGCTGCCGAGGATCTCGTACACCGACATGTCGTAGTTGAGGCTGGAGATCGCCAGCATGCGGTCGTCCGGGCCGAGACCGAGGGTGCGGTTCAGTCCGGCGAGGGTGTTCACCACGCCGCCGTGCTCGTTGGCCGAGCCCTTGGGCAGGCCGGTGGAGCCCGAGGTGTAGATGACGTACGCGAGGGAGCGGGCGTGCACTGGGATGGCGAGGGGTTCGACCGGCTCGTCGCCGATGTCGTCCACGAGGACGAGGACGGGCGCGGAGCCCGCACCGGCGGAGCCATCCAGGCGGCCGGTGGCGGCCACCGTGCGGTCGGTGACGACGAGCGAGACGCCCGAGTCGCGGAGCATCAACTCGACGCGGCTCTGCGGGTAGTGGGGGTCGAGGGGCATGTAGCCGCCGCCCGCCTTGAAGATGCCGAGCAACGCGACGACCATGTCGGCCGATCGGGGAAGGCTGACGCCGACGAGCTGCTCCGGCCCCGCGCCATGGGCGCGCAGCCGGTGGGCGAGCCGGTCGGCGCGCTCGTTCAGCTCGCGGTAGCTGAGGACCGCACCGGCGCACTCGACCGCCGGGGCGTCCGGCCGGAGCCGCGCCTGCTCCTCGATAAGGGTGTGCAGGAGGCCGGCCCTGTCGGCAGCGCTCGCGGCGCCGTCCCCGGACAGCTCGCCGACCAGGTGGTCCCGCTCCTCCGCCGACAGCAGCGGCAGCTGGTCGACCTGCTGGTCGGGGCCCGTCATCGCGGCCTCGACCACCCGGACGAACGCGTCGGCGATCCGGCCCGCCGTGGAGGCCTCGAAGAGGTCGGTGCTGAACTCGACCCGGGCGTCCAGCCGTCCGTCCGGCTGCGGGACCAGGTCGAAGACGAGGTCGAACTTGCTCGCGTCCTGGTTGGTCGCCAGGTCGACGGCCTCCACGTCGAGTCCGGGCAGGGCGGGCGCCCCGCCCGGCACATCACGCAGGGCGAGCATGACCTGCACCAGCGGCACGGGGCCGAGCGAGCGGTCCGGCCGCAGGGCCTGGACGAGCTTGCCGAAGGGGACGTCCTGGTGGGCGTAGGCCTCGGTGCAGGTCTCCTTGACCTCCGCGAGCAGCTCCGCGAACGACGCCGTCTCCGGTACGTCCACGCGCAGCGGCAGCGTGTTGACGAAGAATCCCGCCAGTGGCTCCAGTTCGGGGTGGGCCCGGCCGGCCAGCGGCGAGCCGATCACGATGTCCCGCTGACCGCTCCACCGGGAGAGGACGACGGCGAACGCCGACACCAGGACCATGTACGGGGTGGTCCTGCGCTCCTCGGCGAAGGTGGTCACCCGCCCCCACAGGTCCGCGGGGAAGTCGAAGGGCCGCGAAGCACCGTGCCAGCCGCGCGCCGCCGCGGGCGCGAGGTCCGCGGGCAGTTCGAGGACGGGGGCACCGTCGAGGCGGTCGCGCCAGTAGGCGATCTGGGCGTCCATCGGGCCGGCATCGAGCCACTCCCGCTGCCAGACCGCGTAGTCCGCGTACTGCGTGCCCAGCTCGGGCAGCGGCGAGGGCATACCACGCCGGAAGGCGTCGTAGAGCGCGCCGAGTTCACCGAGGAGGACGCCGAGGGACCAGCCGTCGGCGGCGATGTGGTGGAGCCCGAGCACGAGGACGTGGTGGTCTTCGGCCAGCCGCAGCAGCCGCGCGCGGACCATGAGGTCGGACGCGATGTCGAAGGGCGTGGTGGTCTCGGCCCGGAACACGGCCTCGACCTCGGCCTCGACGTCGTCCTCACCGGACACGTCGAGGACGGGCAGCGGCACCGGCCGGGGCTGCCCGATGCGCTGCTCGGGGCGGCCGCCGTCGTCGGGGAAGGTCGTGCGGAGCACCTCGTGCCGGCGCACGATCTCGTTCAGGGCGGCGCCGAGCGCGGTCAGGTCCAGCGCGCCGCGCAGGCGCAGCGCGCCCGGCATCACGTAGGCGGTCGAACCCGGGTCGGCCTGCTCCAGGAACCATAGCCGCTCCTGGGCGTACGAGAGCGGGAAACGCGGCTCGGCGCCCTCGCGCGGCAACGGCCGCGGCCGGTGCTCCCGGGCCTTCCTCCGGGCGAGTTCCAGGGCGAGCAGCGCCTTACGCTCCTCCGAGAGCCCAGCGAGCGGGGAGCTGTCGCCCCGTGCGTCGGTCTCCCGTGCCGCGCCGCCGTTCACATCGCCTGCACGTACTTCTTCACGCACTTCTTCACGCACTTCTTCACGCTCTTCGGACGTATCCGCCATGACCATGCCTGTTCCTCCCTTTCGACCTCGCCCCCATGCGCCCGGACCGCTCACCGGGATCGCAGAAGCCGGCCCCCGACCGCGGTGTTCGCGTCTTCGGCCAGAGCGGCCAGGACGAGATCGGCGGATTCCTGTACGAAGAAGTGACCGCCCGGGAAGCTGCGGAGCGGCTGTTCACACGTGGTGTGTGCGGCCCAGCCGCGCGCCGCGCCCGGCCCGTCGACAGCCGCGTCCCGCTCGCCGACGTAGACATGCAACGGGCAGTCGAGCGGCGGCAGTTCGGGCCACTCGGCGCCCTCGACGAGCGCGAGGTCGGCGCGCAGGGCCGGCAGCATCTCGGCGAGGAACTCCCGGCTGGCGAGCAGTTCGTCGGAGGTGCCGCCGAGACCGCGGAGCCAGGTGACCAGCTCCTCGTCCGAGGCGTCGGCCAGGGACACCGGGACGTTCCGCCGCTCGGGCGGTTCGCTCGCGGCGGCGACCAGGGCCAGCGGGCGCCAGCCGCGCCGGGCGCGCAGTTCGCGGGCCAGGGCGAGTGACAGGACGGCGCCCATGCTGTGCCCGAAGAGCATCACCGGGCGTTCGAGGAGCGGCTCCACGGCGTCGGCGAACTCCGCGACGACCTCGGTCATGCTCGTGGCCTGCGGCTCCCCAAGTCGGCCTCCGCGACCAGGCAGTTCGAGCGCGGCGACACCGAGGCCCGCAGGCAGCAGGTCGGCCCAGTCCTTGAACAGGCGCGCGCCACCGCCGCCGGGCGGCAGGCAGAGCAGCCACATCCGGACCTCGTCCGGCTTCGACCACACCCGTAGCGCCTTCATGGCAACATCACACATTTCCTGTCGAGTTGAACCGGGCTCCGCATGAGCCGGGCCCGCCGGCCCAGGGCCTCCACCGACCCGGGCACCGCGAAGTTGGTTCGAGGCTCGCACCCCTCACGGGCGGCGAACAGTCGGGGAGTTCCCCTACCCGGCGGAGGGCCGGGATTCCTTGGGAAGGGCTCCGTTCCGTGCCAGACTGCGGGCCCTCTGACGGCGACCACGAAGGGATGTAAGCCACTGTGACCACGAGGAACGATGCGGAAGACCAGCCCCGGATCATCGCGCTGTGGGCCATGCCGCGCAGTCGCTCCACGGCCTTCTTCCGGATGATGGCCGAGCGCGGCGACTTCCACGTCCTGCACGAACCCTTCTCCAACCTGGCCGAGTTCGGCAGCGTCGAGATCGAGGGCACGAAGGTCGGGTCGGAGGAGGAACTGATCGCGGCCATACGGACGTTGGCGCAGTCCAAGCCGATCTTCTTCAAGGACACGACCGACGAGCGCTACCCGGCCCTCCTCGCAGACGAGGAGTTCCTCGGGCGGGATGCCACGCACACGTTCATGATCCGCCACCCCGAGGAGACCATCGCCTCGTACCACGCCCTCAACCCCGAGGTACGGCTCCACCAGATCGGCGGCGAGACGCAGCACGAGCTCTACCGGGCGGTCACCGAGACGTCCGCGCGGACGCCGGTCGTCATCGACTCGGCCGACCTCATGCAGGACTCCCCCGGCCTGATCGCCGCCTACTGCACCGCCGTCGGGATCCCGTTCCTCCCCGAGGCGCTGAGCTGGAAGCCCGGCGATCGCGGCGAGTGGCAGCGCACCTCGCGCTGGCACGTGGAGGCCAGCAACTCCGCCGGCTTCCACGCGGAGCGGCGCGCCCACGCCGTGGACCCGGGGACCGACCCGGTCCTGTCCGGCTACCTCCGCCACCACCTGCCGTTCTACGAGACCCTGCGCGAGGCCCGCGTGTCGCCGGCGTGAACCGACGAGGGGGACCCCGGGGCGCACCCCGGGGTCACTTCTCCCGCTAGAGAACCTTCTCCTCCTCGGAAACCGCCCCAGGACCCCCAGGCGCCCCAGGCCCCTCAGGCGCCCCCGACTCCCCCGACTCCCCCGACTGCACGATCTCCTTGCCGAGCGTGCGTACGGGCGAGGGCACGAGGGGCAGTACGGCCGCGGTGAGGACGAACGGCACGATCCAGAGGGTCCCCTGGGCACCGATCCGCTCGACCAGCAGGCCGCCGAGCAACGCGCCCAGCGGAATGGTCCCGAAGGTGACCATCCGGTAACTGGCGTTCATCCGCGCGTGCAGCTCGGCCGGGGTGAGCAGTTGACGTACCGTCACGGCGACCACGCCGCCGATCCCCGTACCCGCCGAGGCGGCGGCGACGGCGAGCGCGCAGGACGCGACGACGAGGGTGCGCGAACCTTCCACCGCCGGAACGATCCAGTACGCGTTCACCGTCACGGCCAGGGCCCCGAGCATGGCAGGCCCGTAACCGAAGACGCGGATGAGCGCGGGCGCGGCCAGGATGCCGAGGACGGCGCCGACTCCGCCGCACACGAGCACGAGCCCGTAGGCGCCGCTCCCGTACCCCCGGTCCTGGACGAGGTAGACGATGAGGGCGACGTTGAGCAGCTGGGCGCCGCCGTTGTTGAGGGCCGCGTGCAGGGCGATGTTGCGCACCGGGGGCGTACCGAAGACGGTCCGTAGTCCGTCCTTCGTCTCCTTGCGCAGGTCGCGGGCGGGGCGCCCGGGTTCGGGGGACGGTTCGCGGTGTCGCACCCGGCCCGTCATCAACGCGGCCCAAAGATAGGCGAGTCCGTCCATGACGAGGGCGTACGGGGCTCCGACGAGCCCGGTCAGCCAGCCCGCGATCCCGGGCCCGGCGGTGCCGCCGACGGCGAGCCCCGCGTTCAGCTTGCTGTTGGCCGAGGCCAGTTCGTCGGCGTCGACGAGCCGCGGCACCAGGGACGTCTTCGCGATGTCGGAGACGACGGTCAGGACACCGCCGAGCAAGGCGATCACATAGAGGTGCGCGAGGCCCAGAGCGCCGAACGCGTTCGCGACCGGGACCGAGAGGACGAGGACGGCGCTGAGCAGACTCGCCCAGATGAGCACCGGCCGTTTGGTGCGGTTCTCCAGCCATACGCCGGCGGGCAGCGGGACGAGAAGGAACGGCAGCGTGTACAGCGCCTGGAGCAGGCCGACTTGGCCGCCGGAGGCGTGCAGTGCCGTCAACGCCGCGTAGGGCAGGGCGAAGAGCGTGACCTGCTGTCCGATCTGCGACACCGCGTCGCCCGCCCACAGACGGTTGAAATCGCTGCCCTCACGCGCCGGTCGCGCACCCATCCACCTCGGTCGTCCGGTTGACACCGGTGGACCACCTCCTCCACGCCCGCGCGCACTTCGGGAAACTGCCGCGCACGCTAGGTCGTGCGCGTCGGGCCGAGACAGTCGGGAGAAGTCCCGATAGCCGTCCCCCAGCGGGTGGGCCACAGTGCGATGGACCAGAAGTCAGTCGGACGTCAGACGTCAGACGCCAGAAGTCATAAGCCAGAAGTCAGCCAGGAGGAGATGACGCATGCCGAGGTTCGAGGCCGGCGGGCCGATTCCGGCTCGCGCGCGCAAGGGCCGGGCGGCCGGCGGCGGGGCCACCGAGGCCAAGCGTCTGCTCCAGGAGCTGGGCGCTCGCCGGGGCGCCGTGACGCGCGTGCCGACCGTGCCGCGCGACCGGGCGCTGCCCCTGTCCTTCGCCGGACAGCGGCTCTGGTTCCTCGACAAGTGGATGCCGGACTTGCCCGTCTACAACTCGCCGCTGGGGCTGCGCCTGCGCGGGCCGCTCGACCACGGGCACCTGGTCACGGCGCTCACCCGCGTCGTCGGCCGGCACGAGATCCTGCGCACCCGCTATCTCGAAGAGCACGGCGTACCCCACCAGGTCGTCGACCCGGCCCCGGACCGGGTGGAGCTGCCCGTCACCGATCTGACGGGGCGGCCGGACGCCGAGGAGGCCGCCCACGCCCTGGCGGAGGAGGTGTCCACCGGCACTTTCGACCTGGCCGCGGGACCGGTGCTGCGCGCCCGGATGATCCGGCTCGCCGCCGATGACCACCTGCTGGTCCTGTGCATCCACCACATCGCGACCGACGGCTGGTCGACCGGGATCCTCGTCGCGGAGCTGACGGCCTGTTACGCCGCGGCCGTGACGGGCACCACCCCCGAGCTTCCCGAACTGCCGGTGCAGTACGCCGACTTCGCGAGCTGGGAGCGGGGCCAGGCCTCGGCCGAGGCGACCGAGCGCCTGCTCGCGTACTGGCGCGAGCGGCTGGCCGACCTGCCGGCCCTGGACATCCCGACCGACCGGCCGCGCCCCGCCGAGCAGAGCTTCCGCGGCGCCACCACCACGCTCCGGCTGCCCGAGGAGCTGCGTGCGCGGCTCTCGGAGCTGGCGCGCGCCGAGCAGGCGACGCTGCTCAGCGTCCTGCTGGCCGGTTTCAACGCGCTGCTCACTTGCTACACGGGCGCCAAGGACGTGGTCGTCGGCTCGGTGTTCTCCGGCCGGACCCACCCCGACATCGAGCGGCTCATCGGCTTCTTCGCCAACACGCTGGTGCTGCGGACGAGCACGGCGGGCGACCCGGCGTTCCGCGAGCTGATCACCCGGACCCGGGACACCGTCCTCGGTGCCCATCTCCACCAGGAGCTGGGCTTCGACCGGCTCGTCAGGGAGCTCCGCCCCGAGCGGGACGCCAGCCGCAACCCACTCTTCCAGGTCTGCTTCACCCTCCAGAACGCGACGCCCGACCGGGGCGAGGCGGGCGGGCTCCAGGTGATCCACGAGCCGACCGAGCAGGGCACCTCCCGGTTCGACCTCGCCGTCCAGGCGACCGAGGTCCCGGGGGAAGGCCTCGACCTGTGGGCCGAGTACGCCACCGACCTGTTCGACGCCGACCGGATCGAGCGGCTGCTCGCCCATTACGCCACCATCCTCGAACAGGTCTGCGCGGACCCCGCGATCCCGCTGAGCCGGATCGACCTGCTCAGCTCCGGGCAGCGCGCCCTCGCCCTCGACCACGCCGTCGGCCCCGCCGCACCGGACGCGCGCGGCCGGCTGCTCCACGAGCTGTTCGAGGAGCGCGCCGCCGCCGACCCCGAGGCGCCCGCGACCCTCTTCGAGGGCGTCACCGTCTCGTACGGCGAACTGAACGCACACGCCGACCGGATCGCCCGGCGCCTCGACGCCCGGCTCGACGCCCGCGGCGACATCGTCGCCGTCCTGCTGCCGAGGGGCCCGGAGCTCCCGGCGGCGCTCCTCGGGGTGCTCAAGTCGGGCGCGGCCTACCTGCCGATCGACCCCGGCTACCCCAAGGACCGGATCGCCTGGATGCTGGAGGACTCCGGCTGCCGCACGGTGCTGACGGTACGGAGCGTGGCGGAGCTGCTGCCCCCGCAGGTGACCCCGGTACTCCTCGACGCGCAGGACGCAGATCCCGATACCGCTGATTCCCCTAACCCCACCAGCCCCATCCACCCCATCGACCCGGCCTCCGCGGCCTACGTCATCTACACCTCGGGCTCGACGGGCCGCCCCAAGGGCGTGGTGGTGGAACACCGCCAGGCGGTCGACTTCATCATCGGCATCGTCGGCGTCTTCGGCCTCGGCAAGGGCGACCGGGTCCTCCAGTTCGCCAACCCGGCCTTCGACGTCAGCGTCTTCGACTTCTTCTCGGCGCTCACCAGCGGCGCGGCGCTCGTCCAGGCACCGGTCACGGTGCTGCACGACTTCGGCACGCTCACGAAGCTGATGCAGACCGAGGCGGTCACCGTGACCGACCTGCCCCCGTCGATCCTCGCCGAGCTCGACGCGAACGCCTTCCCCGACCTGCGGGCCCTCTTCGTGGGCCTTGAGCCCTACCCCGGGGACCTGGTCAACCGGTGGAACATCCCCGGCCGGACCTTCCACAACGCCTACGGCCCCACCGAGGCGACCGTGGCCTGCATCGACCACCTCGTCCCCGACGTGCTCGACGGCCCCCCGCCGATCGGTCTGCCGCTCCCCGGCTACCGGGCGTACATCCTGGACGACCGCGGCGACCTCGCCCCCGTCCACGTACCCGGCGAGCTCTACGTGGGCGGCACCGGCGTGGCCCGGGGCTACCTCGGCCGCCCCGGGCTGACCGCGGAGAAGTTCCTGCCCGACCCCTACGGTCCGCCCGGCAGCCGGGTCTACCGCACGGGCGACCTCGCGGTCCGACGCCAGGACGGCGTGCTCACGTTCCTCGGCCGGGCGGACCGTCAGATCAAGCTGAACGGCCTTCGGATCGAGCCCGGCGAGATCGAGGTGGCGCTCACCGGCAGGCCCGGCATCCGGCAGGCTCTTGTGACCGTACGGAACGGCGCCCTCGTCGCGTACCTCGTGACCGACGGCGGGACCGAGCCGGACGCGACGGCGCTGCGCGACGCGCTGACCGCGCTGCTCCCGGTCGGCATGATCCCGACCGCGTTCATCGCGCTCGACGCCTTCCCGCTGAACGCCAACGGCAAGATCGACCACCCGAAGCTCCCCAACCCGGGCGGTCCCGCGGCCTCCGAGCGGGTCGAGCCGCGTACCCCGACCGAGGTGCGTGTCGCGGAGATCTGGGCCGGGGTGCTCGGCACGACGGACATCGGGGTCACGGACGACTTCTTCACCCTGGGCGGGAACTCGCTGCGGATCACCCAGATCACGTCCCGGATCCGCGAGGCCTTCGGGGTGAGTCTGGAACTGCGCGCCTTCTTCCGCGCGCCGACGGTCGCCGCGCTGTCGGAGCTCATCGAGAGCGAGGTGCCGGAGACCCCCACCCCGACGACCGCGAGCACCACGACCACCGCACCCACCGCACCCACCCCGACCACCGACTTCACCCCAACCGGCCTCGTCGTCCCCTTGCGCCCGGGAACCCCCGGCCACGCACCGGTCTTCTTCCTCCACGCCAGTGGCGGTTCGTCGATGTCGTACGCGGCGCTCTGCCGCGAGCTGCCGCCGGGTGTGCCGTGTTACGGCATCGAGGCACTGGGCCTCGAAGCCGGCCCGCTCCCCCGGTCCGTCGCCGAGATGGCGGAGGCCTACGCCGACGCCGTACGGGCGACCGCGCCGGAAGGCCCGTACCGCCTCGTCGGCTGGTCGGTGGGCGGCGGCCTCGCCCACGCGACGGCGGTGAAGCTGCGCGAGCGGGGCGCGCGTGTCGAGCTGCTGGCGCTGCTCGACACGCAGGAGCCGCCCGTACGGGAGGAGGCGCCGGCCGCGTCGCTGCTGCGCGCCCTGTTCGCCGAGAATCTCGCGCTCACGGCCGGGCACGAGGCCGTGGGACCGTCGGCCGACGAACTGGCCGGCCTCGACGAGACGGCGCAGTCCGACCGGGTCGTCGGCGCGCTCGTGGACGCGGGGCTCGCCCCGTCCGGCTCCGCCGAGCTGCTGCTGCGGCGTATGGACGTATTCCTCGCGATCCTGTCGACGGGAGCGGTCTGGCGCCCGGAGCGGTACGACGGCCGCATCGACCTGCTGCTGGCCGAGGACTCCCCGGAGGCGACGGCCGAGGCCTGGGAGGCCTGGACGAGCGGGCCGGTGATCGGGCACCGGGCACCGGGCGACCACTACGGAATGATGCGGGCTCCGCACGTCACGGAACTGGCCCGGACACTCGGAGCGCTCCTCGAAGGGACCCAGCCGTGACCACCGCGACCCCACCGCCCACGACCACGCCCACCACGCCCCTCCTTCCGGCGACGGACATCCCGGACGCGCGACCGACCCCGGCTCGCATCGCGTTCCGCGAGGAGGTACGGGCGCTGCTGCGCTCGCCGGCGGTCCAGGAGGAGGTGGACGGCATCCGGCGGTTCCCGCCCGGCAGGGAACCGGGCCTCCTGACCACGTACCGGCTGCTCGGCGAGCGCGGCTGGCTCGCGCCGAGCTGGCCGAAGCGGTACGGCGGCGCCGGCCTCGGCCACTACGACTCCGCGGTGGTCACCGAGGAGATGATCCTCGCCGGGGTACCGGACGACGCGCACGTGCTGAGCGTGGACATCGTGGGGCGCTTCGTCCTCGACAGCGGCACCGACGCGCAGCGCGAGCGACTGCTGCCGCCGCTGGCCAGGGGTGAGCGGATCGCGACGGTCCTCTTCACCGAACCGCAGGCCGGTTCGGACCTCGGGCGGATGACGACGAGGGCCGAGCCCGACGGCGAGGGCGCCTGGCGCCTGTACGGCACGAAGGTGTTCAACCAGAAGTCCGGCTTCGCGGACACCGCCCTGTGCGCGGCGATCACGGTGCCGGGGACCATGCCCGGCATCGGACTCTTCCTCCTCCCCCTGCGCTCCCCGGGGGTGACGATCAGGACGCTGCCGAACCTCACCGACGACGCGTTCTGCGAGATCTCCATCGACGGGGTGCGGCTGACGCGCGAGGACGTCGTCGGTGAGGTGGACGACGGCTGGCGGCTCATGAACGAGCTACTGCTCCTCGAACGGACGGGCATCGACTTCCACGCGAAGATCCGCCACTGGCTCGACTCGGTGGCCGACGCGGTGCCCGAGAGGCTGCGGGAGCGGTACGCCGCCCTCGACGCGCGCCTCGCGGCGGGGCACGCCCTCGCCTGGCGGATGGTCACCGAACTGGACGCCGGCAGGACCGACCCCGTACTCGCCGCCATGGCGAAGTGGTACGTGACCGAGCAGGCCCGGGAAGTGGCCAGGTTCTGCCTGGAGTTGCGGGGCCGGGACGGTCTGCTCACCAACCAGGACCCGGACGCGCCGGACCTCGGGAGGATCGAGCGGGCACTGCGCTACGCGCCGACGCTGACGCTCGCCTCGGGAACGTCCGAGGTGATGCTGCGCGCCATCGCGACCTCACACCTGGAGCTGCTGTGACCCTGACCGACGAGAGCGGCGCCGAAGCGCCCTCCTCCCCCCTCACGGACCTCTTCTCGTCCCCCGAACTACGCCCGGTACTCCGCCGGCTCGGCCAACGGCCGTTGTCGGAGGAGGCGGCGGGTACGCAGGCCGCGGTGTGGGCCACGCTGGCCGAGTCCGGCGCGATCAGCGAGACGCACGACGTCCTGCCGGTCGCCGAACTGCTGGGCGAGACCCTCTACCGCGGCCCCTACCTCGACACGGTGACGGCGCTCGACGCGTTCGCGGCACTGCCCGCGACACCGGAGACGGAGGACCTCGTCGACGCGCTGCGGCACGGCGACCTGGCGGTCGCGCTCGCGGGCCCGGACCGCCGCTTCGTCCGCTGCGCGGACCAGGCGGACCTGCTACTGACGGTCGACGAGGAAAGCTTCTCCCTCATAGAACTGGACGACCCGAACATACGCCTGACGGAACACGAGGACCTGGGCAGAGGCGGCCTTTTCACGGTGACGGCACCTCCCGACACCCCCCTGGTGGCGACGGGACGACTGGCCGACCCGACAAGAGTCTTCTCCCGATCCCACTCACGTCAGGCCGCATACCTGACGGGCCTGTGCCGAGGAGCCCTGGACCTGGGGGTGACGCACGCCCGCCGGAGGATCCTCTTCGGGGCTCCGCTCGGCTCCCACCAGCACCCCGCGTTCCGCCTGGCGGCCCTGTCGGCGAGGCTGGAAGCGGTCCGGAGCCTGCTCTACCGGGGGGACCGCCCGAACCAGGCCCTCGGCCTGGCCAAGGAACTGGCCGTGGACACCACGACGGAGGTCCTCCAGTTGCACGGCGCGTCCGGCCTCCTCGACGAGGACGACGCGCAGCTCTTCTACCGCCGAGCCCTCACGGAATCCGTACTCTCACGATGACAACCACCACCGCCACCATCACCGCCGAACGCCACCTCTGGATCCGCCAGTTCCGCCCGGCACACCCGGGCGCACCCCGCCTGCTCTGCCTGCCGCACGCGGGCGGCTCGGCCGGCTTCTACCTGCCGTTCGCCCAGGAACTGGCGCCGGAGGTGAACGTCCTGGCGGTGCAGTACCCAGGCCGCCAGGACCGGCGCGCGGAACCCGCGTCGCTGTCGCTCACGGAACTGGCCGAAGCCCTCTTCCGCCTGCTCGACCCCGAGGACCAGACACCGCTGACCCTCTTCGGCCACAGCATGGGCGCCGTCGTCTCCTTCGAGCTGGCCCGCCTCCTGGAAGCCGCGGGCCGCCCCCCGGCCCACCTCGTCGCCTCCGCCCGCCGCGGCCCCCACCTCCCCCTGGGACCGTCCTTCCACCACCTGGGCGACGCCGCACTCCTGGCCGAGGTCTCCCGCCTCAACGGCACCGACGTCCCGCCCCTGGAAGACGAAGACATCCTCCGCATGGCACTCCCCGCGCTACGCGCCGACTTCCGGGCGGTGGAATCCCACGTCCACACCCCCGGCCCCCCGCTCACCTGCCCGGTCACCGCCATGACAGGCACTACGGACCCCCGAGTCCCCCCACAAGACGCCGAAACGTGGTCCACCACGACAAGGGGCCCCTTCACCCTCTCCCTCCACCCCGGCGGCCACTTCTACCTGGTCCCCCGCCACCCCGAGGTCACCACCGAACTGAGATCCCTCCTGACCCAGACGGGCCCGGAACCCACCCCACACCCCGCCTGAGCCGCGAGCGACACCCGGCCCCCGGGTCAGGTGCCGCTCCAGTTCCCTCAGCACGCCCCACAGGAAGGCCGTACGGACGGAGGCAGGCATTCCCGCAGCGCGGAGGCTTCCTTCCGGCCAACCGGCCGAAGAACGCCTTTGATCACGGAACGGAGGGCGATCTACGCTTTCCGCCGGCGGTCACGTCTGGACCGTCCGGCGGCACAAGCCTCCTGGAGCGTGTTCACTCGGACTTCCTCACAGGCGACGGGCCCTGACCCCGGGTTTTGGACACCGGAGAGACTTGGATCCTGTTGGTCCAGGAGAACGGAGTCACCCTGGGGATGAAGCAATCCGGGGTCAAGGCCCCACTCGTGAACACCCCACAGAAGAACCCCGCACCTGGTACCAGGTGCGGGGTTCTTCGTCGTCGTAGGATGCGCAGCTCCGCTCCGGGAACAGATCGCGTGCGATCCTGCTCGCAGGCGCGTCTTCCGCCCCGTCGCGCGCGAGCGCCCTACCCCCGAGCGCGAGATGCAGGGGCAGGGCGCTCGTTCACATCAGGTCAAGAACCGGCAAGTTGGCGCAGCACGTAGTGCATGATGCCGCCGTTGCGGTAGTAGTCCGCCTCACCGGGGGTGTCGATGCGGACGACCGCGTCGAACTCCACACCGGTGTCGGTGGTGACCTTGACGGTGCGCGGCGTGGTGCCGTTGTTCAGCTCCTCCACACCGGTGAAGGAGAAGGTCTCCTCGCCGGTGAGGCCCAGGGCGGCCGCCGAGGCGCCCTCCGGGAACTGCAGGGGCAGGACGCCCATGCCGATCAGGTTCGAGCGGTGGATGCGCTCGTAGGACTCGGCGATGACGGCCTTGACGCCGAGCAGCGCGGTGCCCTTGGCCGCCCAGTCGCGGGACGAGCCGGAGCCGTACTCCTTGCCCGCCAGGATGACCAGCGGGATGCCGGCGGCCTGGTAGTTCTGCGAGGCGTCGTAGATGAACGCGACCGGCGCGCCCTCGACGGTGAAGTCGCGGGTGAAACCGCCCTCGGTGCCCGGGGCGATCTGGTTGCGCAGGCGGATGTTGGCGAAGGTACCGCGGATCATGACCTCGTGGTTGCCGCGGCGGGAACCGTACGAGTTGAAGTCGCGGCGCTCGACGCCGTGCTCCGTGAGGTACTTGCCGGCCGGGGTGTCGGCCTTGATCGCACCGGCCGGGGAGATGTGGTCGGTGGTGACCGAGTCGCCCAGCTTCGCCAGCACGCGCGCGCCGGTGATGTCGGAGACCGGGGTGGTCTCCATGGTCATGCCCTCGAAGTAGGGGGGCTTGCGCACGTAGGTGGACTGCGGGTCCCACTCGAAGGTGTTGCCGGTCGGGACCGGCAGCGCCTGCCACTGGGCGTCGCCCGCGAAGACGTCCTGGTAGGACTTGCTGAACATGTCCTCGCCGATGGCGTTCGCCACGACGTCGTTGACCTCGGCCTCGGAGGGCCAGATGTCCTGGAGGTAGACCGGCTTGCCCTCGGTGTCGATGCCGATGGCGTCCTTGGTGATGTCCACCTTCATGGAGCCCGCGATGGCGTACGCGACGACCAGCGGCGGGGAGGCCAGGTAGTTCATCTTGACGTCGGGGTTGATCCGGCCCTCGAAGTTGCGGTTGCCGGAGAGCACCGAGGTGACCGCGAGGTCGTGCTCGTTGATCGCCTTCGAGATCTCCTCGTCCAGCGGACCGGAGTTGCCGATGCAGGTGGTGCAGCCGTACCCGACGAGGTTGAAGCCCATCTTGTCGAGGTACGGGGTCAGGCCGGCCTTGTCGAAGTAGTCGGTGACGACCTTCGAGCCCGGGGCCAGGGTGGTCTTGACCCACGGCTTGCGGGTCAGGCCCTTCTCGACCGCCTTCTTGGCCACGAGGGCCGCGGCGACCATGACGTAGGGGTTCGAGGTGTTGGTGCAGGAGGTGATCGCGGCGACGGTGACGGCGCCGTGGTCGATCTCGAAGGAGGAGCCGTCGGCCAGGGTGACCAGGGTCGGCTTCGACGGGGCGCCGTTCGGGTGGTTCGCCGGGGCGTCGGAGGCCGGGAAGGACTCCTTGCCCGCCTCGTCCACGTCGTCCACGTAGTTGCGGACGTCCTGGGCGAACTGCTCGGCGGCGTTGGCCAGGACGATGCGGTCCTGCGGGCGCTTCGGGCCGGCGATGGAGGGGACGACCGTGGAGAGGTCGAGCTCCAGCTTCTCGGAGAAGTCCGGCTCGGCGGCCGGGTCCAGCCACAGGCCCTGCTCCTTGGCGTACGCCTCGACGAGCGCGACCTGCTGGGCGTCGCGGCCGGTCAGGCGCAGGTACTTCAGGGTCTCGTCGTCGATCGGGAAGATCGCGGCGGTGGAACCGAACTCCGGCGACATGTTGCCGATGGTGGCGCGGTTCGCGAGGGAGGTGGCGGCGACGCCCTCACCGTAGAACTCGACGAACTTGCCGACCACACCGTGCTTGCGCAGCATCTCGGTGATGGTCAGCACCAGGTCGGTGGCGGTGGTGCCGGTCGGCAGCTCGCCGGTCAGCTTGAAGCCGACCACGCGCGGGATCAGCATGGAGACCGGCTGGCCGAGCATCGCGGCCTCGGCCTCGATGCCGCCGACGCCCCAGCCCAGCACACCGAGGCCGTTGACCATGGTGGTGTGCGAGTCGGTGCCGACGAGGGTGTCCGGGTAGGCCTGGCCGCCCCGGACCATGACCGTGCGGGCCAGGTGCTCGATGTTGACCTGGTGCACGATGCCGGTGCCCGGGGGGACGACCTTGAACTCGTCGAAGGCGGTCTGGCCCCAGCGCAGGAACTGGTAGCGCTCCTTGTTGCGGCCGTACTCCAGCTCCACGTTCTGGGCGAACGCTTCGTGGGTGCCGAACTTGTCGGCGATGACCGAGTGGTCGATGACCAGCTCGGCCGGGGCCAGCGGGTTGATCTTCGACGGGTCGCCGCCGAGGGCCTTCACGGCCTCACGCATGGTCGCGAGGTCCACGACGCAGGGGACGCCGGTGAAGTCCTGCATGATCACGCGGGCCGGCGTGAACTGGATCTCCTCGCTGGGCTGGGCCTGCGAGTCCCAGTTGCCGAGCGACCGGATGTGGTCGGCGGTGATGTTCGCGCCGTCCTCGGTGCGGAGCAGGTTCTCCAGCAGCACCTTCAGGCTGTAGGGAAGGCGGGCCGAGCCCTCCACCTTGTCCAGCCGGAAGATCTCGTACGACTCGTCGCCCACCTGCAGCGTGCTGCGGGCGTCGAAGCTGTTCGCCGACACGACAGTCTCCTTCATGCATGAAATTCGCGCGTTATTACCGCATCCTGCCGCCACGCCCCATGGCCAATCCGCTAAGGTAAGGCTAAGTTAGGTAGCCCTTACCAGCGGGGGCGGCTGCGGTACGCCTTCGGCAGATATCTCGATGTCGAGATAACTCTAGTACATGTCCGGGCGGAGCGACGAGGCACGCACCCTCAGGCCCGCCGGGACGGTGCACCGCCCCGCCGGTTCCGCATGCCCGGATTCGATCAGCATGACCAGCGCCGACACCGCGGACACCGCGATCCGCTCCGGATTCAGCGTGACGGTGGTCACGGCCGGCTCCTGCTCGGCGTACGCGGGATCCTCGCTGGCGCAGACCAGCAGCAGCTCTGCAGGCGTACGGATTCCATGGCGCGCGGCGGCGGCCGGCACCTGCCGCCCGCCCGGGTCGTACACGCAGTACACGGCGTCGGGCCGGCCCGGCGCGCCGAACACCCCGTCGAAGGCGTGCCCCGGCGCGTCGTCGGGGTCGAAGGGGACCACCAGCGGGGCGAGGCCGCGTTCGACGCACCACCGTGCAAAGGCCGAGGTGACGGCGGCGGTGTAGAACTCCCGGCCGTAACCGGAGTGCAGGGCTGTGCGCCGGGCACCGGAGGCGGTGAGGTGGTCGAGCACCTCGCGGGTGCGGCCTCGTGGTCGTTGTCCACCCAGACGTCCCCGGGCCGGGGATCGGCCGGGCGGCCGTCGAACACCACCGGCAGGCCGCGGGCCCGCAGCGCGCGCAGCACCGGGTCGTCCGCCGGGCTGTCACGCCCGCGTGTTCACCGGGGCGAGGGGGGCGGCGCGCCCGCGGAGGCGGTCGCCGTCGGGCGGGACGGCCGGATCCTGGCCACCGGGAGCGACGCGTCGCTGCGCCGGTACGCGGACACCGAGGTCGTCGACGCGCGCGGGAACACCGTGATGAGCGGGATCCACGACGGGCACGTCCACCCGCTGGGCGCCGGCGACCGGTCGCTGCGGCCCTCGCTGGAGGGGGCCGAGACCACCGTGCCGGAGCTCCAGGGGCTGCTCTCCGGTTTTCTCGCCGACACCGGGGGCGCGGAGGCGGAGCCGGACCGCTGGCTGGTCGTGGAGGACTGGAATCCGGTCGGCCTGCTGCCGACCGGGACCACCCCGCACCACACGGTGCTGGACGCCCTCGCCACCCGGCGGCCGGTCGCGCTGGTCGGCGGTGACGGGCACAACCTGTGGGTGAACCGGCGAGCTCTGGAGATCGCCGGGACCACCGCGGCCACCCCCGACCCGGTCGGCGGCCGGATCGCGAAGGGAGCTCTACCAGGACCTGGCCGGGGCCGGGAAGCTGCCCCAGCGGATCGTGCCGGCGATCCGGCTGGACGCCGCACGGGCCAAGGACCCGGCGGATGCCCTGGCCTACGCCCGGGGCTGCGGGGGGAGTCCGAGGGGGTGCACGGGCTCCGGTTCGGGATGGTCAAGGTGTTCCTCGACGGGGTCATCGAGTACCCGGCGCAGACGGCCGCGCTACTGACCCCGTACCTGGACGGCGACGGCAGACCGACCGCCAACCGGGGCGAGCTCTACACCTCCGCGGCGGACCACGGCCGGCTGACCGCGGCCTTCAACCGGGCCGGCTGGCAGATGCACGCCCACGGGCTGGGCGACCGGGCGGTCCGCGGCCCTGGACGGGTACGCGTATGCCCGCCGCACCACCGGACAGCGCGACGCACGCAACGCGATCGCCCACCTCCCGCTGGTGGACCCGGCCGACCTGCGGCGCTTCGCACAGCTCGGCGTGGCGGCCTGCATGCAGCTCCAGTGGGCGGTGCGGGACACCTGGACGGAGCTGCGCCAGGTTGCCCTGACGGGGACGGTGGAGCCCGGCAAGGCCGCCGACCTGGTGCTGCTGGACCGGGATGTGACCCGCTGTCCGGTGGCCGACATCAGCGGGACCGGGGTCCGCCTGGCGAAGGTCGGCGGGCGGGTGGTGCACGACGCGGAGTCGGCGGCGGGGCGTACGGCGGCTGCCCGCGTGGCCCGCGCCGCATCCGGACCACGCCCGGCCTCGTACGCGACGGTGCACGGCATCGGCCGGCACGCGGCGTGCACTGCAACGGCGGCGCGGGGGCGGGAGCCGGGCGGTAGCCGGCCGTACACGCGTTCGGGACGACCAAGCAGGCAGGCGCACATAAGGCTGATATGCAAATAAGAGGGACGCAACACCTCACGAGCGAGCACGCTGCGGCACCGGTCCCCTTTGGGCGATTTGGTGCTGCTGCGCGCTTTGTCCGCGCTCGTCGCGCAGTTCGCGTCCGGCGGCCCCACCATGGGATCTGACGGCGGGTAACACCCGTCCGCCACACCCGACGCAGGGCTCATCTCATATCTGAGATACGGTGCATCCATGGCAGACGACTACCTCGTACGCATCGGCAAGCTCATCCGTGACGCCCGGCAACACCGGGGCTGGACGCAGAGTCAGCTGGCGGACGCCCTGGGCACCAGCCAGAGCGCCGTGAACCGGATTGAGCGCGGCAACCAGAACATCAGCCTTGAGATGATCGCCCGCATCGGTGAAGCACTCGACAGCGAAATCGTCTCTCTCGGCTATGCCGGCCCGATGCACCTGCGCGTCGTCGGGGGGCGCCGCCTGTCCGGCGCCATCGACGTCAAGACGAGCAAGAACGCCTGCGTGGCCCTGCTGTGCGCCTCACTGCTGAACAAGGGCCGTACGGTACTCCGGCGCGTCGCCCGCATCGAGGAGGTCTACCGGCTCCTCGAAGTCCTGAACTCCATCGGCGTCCGCACCCGCTGGATCAACGACGGCGTCGACCTGGAGCTGGTCCCGCCGGCCCGGCTCGACATGGACTCCATCGACGCGGAGGCGGCGGTCCGGACCCGGAGCATCATCATGTTCCTGGGGCCCCTGCTGCACCGGATGGACCAGTTCCGCCTCCCGTACGCCGGAGGCTGCGACCTGGGCACCCGCACCATCGAACCCCACATGATCGCGCTGCGCCGCTTCGGCCTGGACATCACCGCGACCGAGGGCATCTACCACGCGAAGGTCGCATCCGGGGTCTACCCCGACCGCCCGATCGTGCTGACAGAGCGCGGGGACACGGTCACCGAGAACGCCCTGCTGGCCGCCGCCCGGCACGACGGCGTCACCGTCATCCGCAACGCGTCCTCGAACTACATGGTCCAGGACCTCTGCTTCTTCCTGGAGGCGCTCGGCGTACGCGTCGACGGCATCGGCACCACCACCCTGACGGTGCACGGCGTCCCGAACATCGACGTGGACGTCGACTACTCCCCCTCCGAGGACCCGGTCGAGGCGATGAGCCTGCTCGCCGCCGCGGTGGTCACGGAATCGGAGCTGACCATCCGCCGGGTCCCGATCGAGTTCATGGAGATCGAGCTCGCGGTCCTGGAGGAGATGGGCCTGGACCACGACCGCTCGGCGGAGTACACGGCCGACAACGGCCGCACCCGCCTGGTCGACCTCACGGTCCGCCCGTCGAAGCTGGAAGCCCCGATCGACAAGATCCACCCGATGCCGTTCCCCGGGCTGAACATCGACAACGTCCCGTTCTTCGCAGCCATCGCCGCCACCGCCCAGGGCCAGACCCTGATCCACGACTGGGTGTACGACAACCGGGCGATCTACCTGACGGACCTGAACCGCCTCGGCGGCCGCCTCCAGCTCCTCGACCCCCACCGCGTCCTGGTCGAGGGCCCGACCCGCTGGCGCGCGGCCGAAATGATGTGCCCCCCGGCCCTGCGCCCGGCGGTGGTCGTCCTCCTCGCGATGATGGCGGCGGAGGGCACCTCGGTCCTGCGCAACGTCTACGTCATCAACCGCGGCTACGAAGAACTGGCGGAACGCCTCAACTCGGTGGGCGCCCAGATCGAAATCTTCCGCGACATTTAAAAGCCGCAGATCTCCCCTTCCTCCCGAGCCGCCCGCGGCGGCCAGGGCGGCCAACAACCGGGGGCTTTGAATCTGCAGGCGTGAGGCCTCGTCGCTCTTCCCGGAGAGTGACGGGGCCTCATCTCTTTGCTGTGGCGCCGCTGGCCGGGCAAGGGAGGCTTCTTACGTCTGCCGTCATGTGCGTACCGCCCGGTAGGACGCTTGAACGCTTGTATGTTGATCGCCTTTCCGTGCGTTCTCGCCCTTCAGGAGCCCCATGGCCACGCAACTGCCCGGCAGCAGACAGAAGTCCATCAAGCAGCGCTACGGGGGTGCCCTCGCCGTCGTCGCGGCCGTTCTCATGCTCGCCGCCTGCGACCCGGGTGCCGCCGGTACCGACACGCCGAGCGCGAGCCCGAGCACGGGCATCTCCGCCGACGTCGCCATCCCTTCGGCTGCACCGGCTCCTCCGAGCCCGAGCTCCAGTCCCACCCCGAGCCCCGAGCCCACCACTGCCGCGCCGGCCGGCGGGCCCGGAACCGCGGCTCCGGTCGCCACCGAGCCCGCCGCGCCGCCCACCCCGACCCGGGCCCGAACCTCGGCTCCCGCACCCGAGCCCGAGCCCACCCAGGCCAAGGAGGACACCGGCTGTTACCCGCTCTCCAACGCCGGCAACTGCTACAAGGCCGGCCAGATATGCCGGAAGGCCGACGTCGGAACCACGGGCCGGGACGCCAACGGGCGCACGATCCACTGCCGCCACGACGACAGCGTCGGCCAACGCTGGGGCTACTGACGCTCCCCGCAGGCTCCCGGCGCGGACAGCCGCGGCGCGGCGGGCGGGACGGGGCCGGCCTGTTGTACGTCCTGCCCCTCCTGCGGTTGCCGGGCCGGCGCCCTGTGGTGCGGGCGCAGGGATATGAGGCGTAGGAGCATGACCGCGCCCGCGAGGGTGGCAGCCGTGTTCAGGGCGGCGGATACCGCGGGGATCTCCGGCGGGGCGGTGGTCGGGTTGTCCGCCAGCACCTGGAAGAGGGTGAAGGGGAGTTTCCAGGCGCTCCAGGTGAAGAGGGAGCCCGAGCCGAGCCACATCAGGGACACCGGGAGTCCGCGGGGCAGGCGCGCCGGGCGGCTCTGGGAGAGGGCGTGGAGGGCGGCGGCGGCGGCCAGGGCCCAGAGGGCGCCCAGGCCGGTCAGCCCGTGCCACTCGGGGGTGCGTGCCCCCGGGTGCGCGAGGCCGAGGGTGCCGCCGAGGGCCCAGTAGAGCCAGACCAGTCCGACAGCGGCGGCGAGTGCGGCCGGCCACGGCGCACCGGCGCGGGGCCCGTCGCCCACCCGCCCGGCGAACACGGCCGGCCAGCGGCGCCGCAGGTACGCGGGCAGCGCCACGGCCAGGCCGATCCCCATCCCCCCGAAGCCGCACTCGATGAGCACGCCCTCCCAGACGGGCATCCCGGGGTCGTCGGCCTCCTGGCCCGCCAGCGCGCGGAACACCACGAACGGCAGCACCGACACCAGGAAGCCCGAGCCCGCCCAGCCGCAGAAGACCACGAGCCATCCCGGTATCCGCATCCCCCACGGCTGCACCAGCGCAAGCGCGAGCAGGATCCCGATCCCGGCCATGCCGACGGTCACCAGGTTCAGCACCACCCAGCCGGCCACGCTGAAGCCGTCGTCCATCGGGAGCAGCCCCAGCAGCGAGCCCACCACCCAGGACACCTTGATCAGCAGATACGGCGTCAGCGCGAGGGCCGCCCCGTAGGCCGCCCCTCGTCCGATCCGGTCCCAGCGCTCCATCGACCGACTCCCTCCGCGTCCGGAATCCCAGCATCGGCTCCGGCACCGCCCCGGCGGCTCCCCCGCCGGGGGGATCCGCCTCCCCCACCCGGGGGAGACGGAACCGGTTCAGGAGGCTCGGGGGGCGGCGGGCCGTGAGGCTCGGGCGCATGACGGACACCTGGCTCCCGCCCGCGGAGTACATCAAGACCATCGCCCAGGCGACCAGCTACGCCTGCCTGTACTTCACCGACCCCGACGGCCGTCCCGTCCAGCTGCGCGCCACCTACGCCACCGAGGAGTGGCAGTGGCCCGGCGGCAACATGGACCCCGGGGAGACGCCGTGGGAGTGCGCGGTACGGGAGTGCGCGGAGGAGACCGGCATCGTCTTCCGCGGGGAGCCGAAGCTGCTGGGCGCGCATTTCATCGGGCACCAGGGCGAGGCGTGGCCCGCCAACCACATCGGCTTCGTCTTCGACGGGGGCACCCTCACCCCCGAGCAGATCGCGGGCATCGTCCTCGATCCCCGCGAGCACGACGAGGTGCGGGTCCACACGGTGGCGGAGTGGGAGGCCGTCATGACGCCCGGCAACTTCGCCCGCCTGCGCGAGATCGACGCCGCGCGCCGGGCCGGCCGCGTCGCCTACATGGAGGGCTAGCGACGGTCGTCTCCCGCCGGCCGCCGGCTCCAACCGGTGGCCGGTTTCCGCCGGTCGGCGGGCCGGCCCCGGCCGGTGGCGACGGCCGGCGGGCAGAATCGGGGCCGTGCGTGCGCCCGTACGCACGGCGTCGAGGGGGCGGCCATGGCAGGCGAAGCACGGAGCACCGGTACACAGGGCACCGGTACACAGGCGACCGGTACACGGACCACCGGCACGAGGATGCCCGAACTCGCGGGAGTTCCCCTGCTCGGGTCGCTCTTCGACCTGAAATCGGACTCGCTCGGCACCTACCTGCGCGCCCAGCAGCAGCACGGGGACGTCGTACGGATCACCGCGGGCCCGCCCGGCCTGCGGGCCGAGCTGTACTGCGTGTTCTCCGCCGAGGGCGCGCAGCAGGTGCTGGCCTCGGAATCGGCCAACTTCCGCAAGGACAACGCCTTCTACCAGGAGATCCGCGACTCCTTCGGCAACGGCCTGCTGACCAGCCAGGACGAGGACTACCTGCGCCAACGCCGCCTGGTGCAGCCGCTGTTCACCAAGCGCCGGGTGGACGGGTACGCCGCTGCCGTCGCCGCCGAGACCCGCACGGTCCTCGGGCGCTGGGAGGAGGTCCCCGGCGATGTCGTCGACGTCTCCGACGAGATGATGCGGCTCGCCCTGCGCGCGGTGTCCCGGATCCTCTTCGGGGCGGACGTCGACGCCACCGTCGAGGTCGTGGACCGGTGCTTCCCGGTCATCACCGACTACGTGCTGCGCCGCGGCTACTCCCCCGCCAACCTCCCCCGCACCTGGCCCACCCCGGCCAACCGGCGGGCCGCCGCGGCGACGGGCGAGCTGTACGGGCTGTGCGACCGGATCATCGCCGAGCGGCGCAGCGGCGCCTCCGCGCAGGGCGAGGACCTGTTGAGCCTGCTGGCCGCCGCCACCAGCTCGGACGACGGGGAGTTCGACGCCGCCGAACTGCGGGACCAAGTGCTGATCTTCCTGCTGGCCGGGCACGAGACGACCGCGACCTCGCTCGCCTTCGCCCTGCACCTGCTGGCCCGCCACCCCGCGGAGCAGCAGCGGGCCCGCGAGGAGATCTCCCGCGTCCTGGGCGACCGTACGCCCGACGCCGCCGACCTCGACCGGCTCCCGTACCTCACCCAGGTCCTCAAGGAGGCCATGCGGCTCTACCCGGCCGCGCCGGTCATCGGGCGCAGTTCGGTCGCCGCCACCGAGATCGGCGGCCACCTCGTCCCTGCGGGCGCGGACGTCATGGTGGCGCCGTGGGTGACGCACCGCCACCCGCGGTACTGGCCGGATCCCGACCGCTTCGACCCGGAGCGCTTCACCCCCGAGGCGGAGGCGGCCCGTCCGCGCTATGCCTGGTTCCCATTCGGCGGCGGCCCGCGTGCGTGCATCGGGCAGCACTTCTCGATGCTGGAGTCGGTGATCGCCCTGGCGATGATCCTGCGGGCGTACGAGTTCGAGGCCGTGGACACCGAGGTGCCGGTCAGCGCCGGGATCACCCTCCAGACGCAGGGCCCGACGCGCTGCCGGGTCCGGAGCTTGGCCGGGTAGCGGCCTGTGACCATCATGGAACAGTGGATTCGGATGAGGAGATTCCGGGGAGGTTGTCCCCTTTCGTACGTCGGCCCGCGCGGGCGCTGCTGCCGGGCTCACCGGCCCGGCCGCCCCTGCTGCGCCGGGTCGGGGGCTTCTTCCTCATCCGCTTCCTGACCGCTCTGCCGGACGATCTCGCCGACGCGGCGGCCGCGCTGCTCGACCCCCTGGAGCGGGCCGCCCGGCTGTGCGGGCGGCTCTGCCACGGGCCGGCCCTGCGCGGCGGCTGGCACAGCGAGGCGGGCCGGCTCGCCCTGGCCCTGCACGGCTTCCACTGGACGCGCTGGCACGCGGAGACCGAGGGCCCGTACGGCACCTTCAGGGCGAGCCCGGGCAGGATCACCGTCCGGCCGCCCTGGGGCCGGGGGGATCCGAACCGGGCCTCGTACGCCGCCTCCTGCACCCTGCGCCCGGTCTCCCGGCTGCGCCGCCGCACGGCCCGGGTGGACCTGGCCTTCGCGGACGGCTCCTGGCTGGCACTGCGCATGAACACCCGCGCCGACGCCGCCCGCCTGCGCGCGGCCCTCCTGCGGCGGCCGCCTGCGGCCTGATCGGGAACAGGTCCGGGAGGCGGGCTCCGAGCCGGACTCCGGTCAGGCCCCGGGTGCGGGTTCCGCCGCCGACGGCCCCTCGCGGACCACGGCCTGGTCGCCCCGCGGGCCGAACAGGTGCAGGATCTCCACGGCGCTGCCGTTCGCCGGGCCGAACCAGTGCGGTTCACGGGTGTCGAACTCGGCCACCTCACCGGGGCGGAGCGTGCGTTCACGCTCCCCGAGGATCAGGCGCAGCTCGCCCGCCAGGACGTAGAGCCACTCGTAGCCGTGGTGGGTCACCAGCTTCGGCTCGCGCGGCGCCAGGACCTGCTTGAACACCTGCACCCGGCCCGGGTACTGCGTCAGGGGGACGAGGACGCTGCCGTGCCCCTTGTGCAGGGGCGTCAGGTGCACCCGCGGGTCCCCGCTGGCCGGTGCGGCCACCAGCTGGTCGAGGGCTACGCGGTGGGCCCGCGCGAGCGGGATGAGCAGGTCCAGGGTGGGGCGGCGCTTGCCCGATTCGAGGCGGGACAGCGTGCTCACCGAGATGCCGGTCGCGTCCGCGAGCGCCTCCAGGGTGAGTCCGCGGTCCCGGCGCAGGGCGCGCAGGCGGGGTCCGATGCCGTCGAGTATCTGCGCCAGTTCCGTGTCCACGGGGTCCAGTTTTGCAGTCTCCGCAAAACTCCTGGGAAGCGGTCGCCGGCCGGCCCGAGCATGGCGGAAACGTACGTCCTCCCGAGAGGCAGACCG
Organism: Streptomyces sp. NPDC044571; assembly: GCF_040647115.1. Classification (NCBI taxonomy): domain Bacteria; kingdom Bacillati; phylum Actinomycetota; class Actinomycetes; order Kitasatosporales; family Streptomycetaceae; genus Streptomyces; species Streptomyces sp. NPDC044571. Next base: position 23,852 of record NZ_JBEZBN010000005.1, on the reverse strand, counting down.
TGACCGCGACCCTCCACCCCGATCAGCTCCGGCCCCCGTTGAGCGCGCGCAGACGCCGGACCGTGCTGGCCGTGTGCTGTCTGAGCATGTTCCTCGTGGGCCTGGACACCACCATCGTCAATGTGGGTCTGCCCGCCATCGGGCGGGGCCTGGGCGTCGGGACGCGCAGTCTCGAATGGACCGTGGACGCCTACACCTTCGTCCTGGCAAGCCTTCTGATCACCTCCGGTGCACTCGCGGACCGGTTCGGCCGCCGCAGGGTGTTCCAGTGCGGGCTGCTCGTCTTCGGTGCGGCCTCGCTGGCCTGCGCGGCCGCCCCGTCGGTGGGCGCGCTCATCGCCGCCCGCGCCGTGCAGGGGATCGGCGCCTCGATGCTCAGTCCCGTGGCGCTCGCGATCGTGGTGAACGCGATGCCCGACCCGAAGGAGCGGGCGCAGGCGATCGGCGTCTGGGCATCGGTCTTCGGCCTCAGCATGGCCGCCGGCCCGGTGACGGGCGGTGCCCTCATCGACGGGTTCGGCTGGCGGTCGGTGTTCTGGATCAATGCGCCGGTCATCGTGGCCGCCCTGGTGCTGAGCAGGCTGTTCGTACCGGAGTCCCGTGCTCCGCAGGCGCGGCGGCTCGACCTCCCGGGCCAGGCCCTGCTGGCCGTGGTCATCGGGGGCTCGGTCGGCGTCCTCATCGAAGGGCCGCGGATCGGCTGGACCTCGCTCACGGCGCTGGCCGCGTACGGGGTCGTCGCCGCGGCGACGGTCGCATTCGTACGGATCGAATCCCGCCGGGCCGAGCCGCTGGTGGATCCGCGGCTCTTTCGGCGTCCGCTCTTCACCGGCGCGGTCCTGGGAGCCGTCGCGGTCTTCGTCGCGCTGAACACGACCTTGCTGCTCACCACCCTCTACCTGCAGCACACCCGGCAGTGGACACCCCTGGCCGCGGGGGTGGCGGCCCTGCCCATGGCCCTCGGAGCGACGGTCTGCGCACCCTGGTCGGGGCGCCTGGTCGGCAGGACCGGGCCGCGGCTGCCGCTGGTCCTGGCGGGCGGCTTCATCGCCGCGGGCGGACTCTGCCTGGTCGGACTGGACCGGCACACGCCCGTCCCGCTCCTCCTGCTCGCCTACCTGCTGATCGGCATCGGAGTCGGCTTCGCCAACGCCCCGATCACCAACACCGCGGTGAGCGGGCTGCCGCCCGCACGCGCCGGGGTGGCCGGGGCGATCACCTCGACGGCCCGCCAGTTCGGCGCGGCGCTGGGCATCGCCGTCGCCGGCGGCCTGGTCGCCGGTGCCGACCCGGCGCGGCTCGCCCAGGCGTCCCGGCCGGGCTGGGTCCTGGTCGCGGCCTGCGGGATGCTCCTGCTGCCGGTCGCGCGCGCCGCGCGGCCGGACGGCGCTCAGACCGCCGTCGGGGTGTGGCTGCCCTGGAGGCGTTCGAGGTCCGAGGGGCGGACCTGAATGGCGAAGAGGGCGATGGCGGCTCCGACCAGGGTGAAGGCCGCCGCCACGAAGAAGGCCGCGCTGACGCCCGAGGTGAGGACCTGGTCGCCCCAGGGGTCCGGGAGCATGCCGGTACGTCGGAAGGAGGCCCGCTGTTCGGGGGTGGCGGTGGCCAGGAAGGCCGGGACCTGGGTGTGCGCCTCGTTCCGGCTGGCCGTGCCGAAGACGGTGACCAGGATGGACAGCCCGAGTGAGCCGCCCACCTGCTGCATCGTGTTGAGCAGCCCCGAGGCCGCGCCGGACTCCCGGTCGGGGACGTTGGACAGTGCCATCAGGGTCAGCGAGACGAACTGCAGGCCCATGCCGAGGCCGAAGATGAGCATGGGGCCCAAGATGCTTCCCAGGTAGGTGGAGTGGACGTCGGTCCGGGTCAGCCAGGCCAGGCCGGCCGCCGTGCACAGTGCGCCGGCCACCATGAACGGCTTCGGGCCGTACCTCGGGAGCAGTTGCGAGGCGCAGCCCGCGCCGACTGCGATGATCGCGCTGATCGGCAGGAAGGCGAGGCCCGCCCGCAGCGGGCTGAAGCCGAGCACGTTCTGCACGAACAGGGTCAGGAAGAAGAACATGCCGAAGATGGCGCAGGCCAGCATCAGCATGATCCCGTACGTGCCGGCCCGGTTCCGGTCGGCGAACATGTGCAGGGGGGTGATCGGCTGCGGCGAGCGCCGCTCGTCCACGACGAACAGCGTCAGCAGGACGACGGCGGCGGCGAAGGAGCCGAGCGTCAGCGGGTCGCGCCAGCCGTCCTGGGCCGCGCGGATGAAACCGTAGACGAGGGCGACCATGCCGGCGGTGCCGAGCAGCGCCCCCGCGGCGTCGAAGTGCCCGGCGTGCCGCTCGGATTCGCGGAGCACCTTGACGGCCGCCAGGGCGATCAGCGCGGCGATCGGGACGTTGACGAAGAGCACCCAGCGCCAGTCGAGCCACTCGACGAGAATGCCGCCGGCAAGCAGCCCGACCGCGCCGCCGCCTGCGGAGACGGCGGCGAAGACACCGAAGGCGCGGTTGCGCGCCGGGCCTTCGCGGAAGGTCGTGGTGATCAGTGCGAGCGCGGTCGGCGAGGCGATGGCACCACCCACGCCCTGCAGGGCGCGGGCCCCCATCAACTGGCCCGCGTTCTGGGCGAGTCCGCCCAGCAGCGAGGCCAGGCCGAAGAGCAGGACACCGCAGATGAAGACGCGCTTGCGGCCGAGGATGTCGCCGGTGCGCCCGCCGAGGAGCAGCAGGCCGCCGAAGGTGAGGGTGTAGGCGTTGACCACCCAGGAGAGGCTCTCGGTGGAGAAGCCGAGCCCGGTCTGGATGTGCGGCAGCGCGATGTTCACGATGGTGATGTCGAGGACGACCATGAGCTGGCATGAGGCGATGACGAACAGGGCGAGTCCGTTCCCGCTGCCCCGGACCTTGCCGTCGGTCCCGTTTCTGGTCGGCGATGCGTTCCGGTCCACCTTTTCGACGCTAAACCTGCCCCGAGGGGCACACCACTCGAATAGCCTAATAACCAGCGGTGTACCGTGTGGTATTTCACATGTCACACTGCCCTCATGGACGATTTCCTCAGGCTCTCCGCCGACACGGCCCGCTTCACGTACGGCGCCCCGCGGGCGTTCACCTTCGGCGACGAGGGCCGGCTCCTCTGGTTCCTGCGCTCCACCGGCCCCACCGACGCCTTGGACGGCCTCTGGGTCCTCGACACCGCCACCGGCGCCGAAACCCGCCTCGCCGACCCCCGCAGCCTCGCCCCCGCCCCCGGCCCCCTCCCCGCCGCCGAGCGCCGACTGCGCGAGCGGACCCGGCTCGTGGCCGCCGGGATCGGCTCGTACGCCCTCTCCGGCGACGGCCGCCGCGCCGTCTTCGCGCTGTACGGGCGGCTGTACGCGGTCGACTGCGACGGCACCGGCCGACCCGAGGAGATCCCGGCCCCCGGACCCGCCCTGGACCCGCGCCTGAACGCCGACGGCTCCCGCACCGCCTACGTCGTCGACGACGCCCTCCACACCTGGCCCGGCGGCCGGATCAGCCCCGACGACGGCGCCCGCTGGGGCCTCGCCGAGTTCGCCGCGGCCGAGGAGCTGGGCCGCGCCCGCGGCCACTGGTGGTCCCCCGACGGGCTCACCCTGCTCGCCGCCCGCGTCGACGAAAGCACCCTCCAGCGGCGCTGGTTCGCCGACCCCGCCCACCCCGAGCTGCCGGCCGAGGACTTCGCCTACCCCGAGGCGGGCGGGCCCAACGCCGACGTGCAGCTGTGGGTACTGGGCCCCGACGGCGGGCGGGTCCGGCTCGACTGGGACGCGGAACGGTACCCGTACGTCTCCGACGCCGACTGGGAGTCGGCCACCGAGATCCTGCTCACCGTCCAGGACCGCCTCCAGCAGAACGTGCTGCTGCTGAGCGCCGACCCGGCCACCGGCCGCACCCGGGAACTGTCGTGCACCACGCACCCCCAGTGGGTCGACCCGCTGGTGCCCGGCACACCGGCCCGGCTCGCCGACGGCCGGCTGCTCACGGCCGCCGACACCCCCGGCGGAGCCGCCCGCGCCCTCGCCGTGGACGGGAAGCTGCTCACCGGGGACGATCTCCAGGTCCGCCGCGTGGCCGGCGTCCACCAGGACCGGCTGCTGATCGAGGCCGGGCAGCGCGACCCCGCCGAGCAGCAGGTACTGCTGCTGGATCCGGGAACCGGCGAGCTGAGCCCGCTCGCCGACGAGCCCGGGGTGCACAGCGTCCTCGCGCAGGCCGGGACGCTGCTGCTGACCTGCGCCGACGCCGACGGCATACGCCGCACCGTGCGCACCGCCGACGGGCGGGAGTTCGCCCCCGCCGACCTGTCCGAGCCGCTGCCGTACCGGGTGGTGCCGGTCCTGGAGCGGGTCACGGAGCACGGCATCCCCACGGCGCTCGTCCTGCCCCGCGGCCATGTCCCCGGCACCCGGCTGCCCGTCCTGGTCGACGGCTACGGCGGCCCCGGCTTCCAGGACGTCAGCGCCGAACCGCGCCGCTGGCAGCACCGCCAGTGGTGGGCCGACCAGGGCTTCGCGGTGGTGACCATCGACAACCGCGGCACCCCGTACGTCTCGCCCGCCTTCACCCACGCCATGTACCGGGGGTTCTCCGAGGTCACCCTCCAGGACCAGGTCGCGGCCCTGCACGCGCTCGCCGAACGCCACGGCGACCTCGACCTCGGCCGGGTCGGGGTGCGCGGCTGGTCCTACGGCGGCTACCTGTCCGCGCTGGCGGTGCTGCGCCGCCCCGACGTCTTCCACGCGGCGGCGGCCGGGGCCGCGCCCACCGACTTCCGCCACTACGACACGGCGTACACCGAGCGCTACCTGGGCCTGCCCGGGGAGCACCCCGAGGTGTACGAGCGGGACTCCCTGATCGCGGACGCCCCGAAACTGTCCCGGCCCCTGCTGCTCGTGACCGGGCTGGCCGACGACAACGTCCACCCCTCCCACACGCTGCGGCTGTCCCAGGCGCTGACGGACGCGGGCCGCCCGCACCGGCTCCTGGCCCTGCCCGGGGTCACGCACATGACCCCGCACGGCACGCGGGAGAAGATCATGACCCAGGAACTGGACTTCTTCCGCCGGGAACTGGGCCTGTAGCGGCGAAGAACCCCGGAGCCGATCGTGTCGGCTCCGGGGTTCCTCCTTTCCCGGGGTCCCCGTCAGGCGCCCGGGGCCCTTGCGCTACACCAGATGGCAGGCCACCTCGCGTGAGGCGGCGAGCCTCAGCAGCGGCCGCTCGGTGCGGCAGATCTCCTGCGCCATGGGACAGCGCGGGTGGAAGGTGCACCCCGGGGGCGGGGCGGCCGGGCTCGGCGGATCACCGAGCAGCACGATCCGCTCACGCCGCCGCTCGGCCGCCGGATCGGGCAGCGGCACGGCGGACAGCAGCGCCCGGGTGTACGGGTGCTGGGGGTTCTCGTACAGGGCGCGCTTCTCGCCCATTTCGACGATCCGGCCGAGGTACATGACGGCCACCCGGTCGCTGACCCGCTTGACCACGGAGAGGTCGTGCGCGATGAACACGTAGGCGAGGCCGAGTTCGCGGCGCAGCCGCTCCATCAGGTTGACGATCTGGGCCTGTACGGAGACGTCGAGCGCGGAGACGGGTTCGTCGGCGATGATCAGCCGCGGGCTGGTGGCCAGCGAGCGGGCGATGCCGATGCGCTGGGCCTGCCCGCCCGAGAACTCGTGCGGGTAGCGGTCGATGTGCTCCGGGATCAACCCGACCAGCTCCATCAGCTCGGCCGCCCGGCGGCGGGCGTCCGAGGCCGACGAGCCCTGCACGAGCAGCGGATCGGAGATGATCCGGGCCACCGTCTGGCGGGGGTTGAGGGAGGAGTGCGGGTCCTGGAACACCATCTGGATATCGCGGCGCAGCGGGCGCAGGGCCCGCTGGGAGAGCCGGCTGATGTCCTTGCCCTCGAAGGAGATGCTGCCCGAGGTGGGTTCCAGCAGCCGCACCAGCATCCGGCCGGTGGTGGACTTCCCGCACCCCGACTCGCCGACCAGGCCGAGGGTCTGGCCGGCCGCCAGGTCGAAGGAGACCCCGTCGACGGCGCGCACGGGCGCCCCCCGGCGCCCGGTCGCCGACCGCCGGCCGGGGAAGGCCATGGTGAGGTCCCGTACGGAGAGCAGGGTGTCGGAGGACGAGGTGCCGGAGGGTGAGGTTCCGGCGGGCAGGGTGTCGGTGGTCATCGGGCCGCCTCCGCGGTGCTGCGGTCTCCGGCGAAGTGGCAGGCCACGCTCCGCCCGGGCTGTTTCCCGTACGCCTCCCACTGCGGCCGTACGTCGGCACAGCGCGCCGCCGCCTTCGGACAGCGCGGGGCGAACGCGCAGCCGGGGGCCGGTGCGAGCAGGGAGGGCGGCGAGCCGGGGATGGCCCGCAGCGGCTCGTCGTCGGCGTCGTCCAGCCGGGGCAGCGAGTCCAGCAGGCCCCGTGTGTACGGGTGGGCGGGTTCGGCGAAGAGGGCGTCGGCGCCCGCCTGTTCGGCGGCCCGGCCGCCGTACATGACCAGCACCTCGTGGGCGACGCGGGCGACCACCCCCAGGTCGTGGGTGATCATCACGACGCCGAGGCCGCGCTCCTCCTGGAGCCGGGCGATCAGCTCCAGGATCTGCGCCTGTACGGTCACGTCGAGCGCGGTGGTGGGCTCGTCGGCGATCAGCAGGTCGGGCTCGCAGGCCAGGGCCATCGCGATCATCGCGCGCTGGCGCATCCCGCCGGAGAACTGGTGGGGGTACTCCCCCGCCCGGCGGGCCGGTTCCGGGATGCCGACCTCGCCGAGCATGTCGACGGCGCGGCGGCGGGCGGCGGCCCGGCCGGCCTTGAAGTGGACCCGGACGTGCTCGGCGATCTGCTCGCCGACCGTGTAGTAGGGGTGCAGGCTGGACAGCGGATCCTGGAAGATCATGGCCATCTTGCGGCCGCGGAGCCGGGAGAGCGCCTTCTCGGACATCCCGGTCAGCTCCTGTCCGGCGAGCCTGATGGAGCCGGTGACCTCGGCGCCCCGGTGCAGGCCCATGACGGCGAGCGAGGTGACCGACTTGCCGGACCCGGACTCCCCGACGATGCCGAGCGTGCGCCCGGCCTCCACGGTGAAGCCGAGCGAGTCGACGGCCCGTACGGGGCCGTGCGGGGTGGTGAACGTGACGCGCAGATCACGTACTTCAAGGAGAGCGGCGTCGAGTTGGGCGACCATCAGTACCTCACCCTCGGGTCGATGACGGCGTACAGGAGGTCGACCGCGAGGTTGGCGACGACGATGAAGAAGGCGGCGAGCAGCGTCACCCCGAGGACGACCGGCTGGTCGGAGCTGACGAGGGCGCCGTAGAACAGCCGCCCGATGCCCGGGAGTCCGAAGATGGACTCGGTGATGACGGCTCCGGCGAGCAGCCCGCCCAGGTCCATGCCGAAGATGGTGAGGATCGGTGTCATGCCGGAGCGCAGGCCGTGCTTGACGACGACGGTGCGTTCGGGCATGCCCTTGGCGCGGGCGGTGCGGATGTACGGCTCGGCCATCGCCTCGATCATCGACCCGCGGCTCTGGCGGGCGTACATGGCGGCGTACAGCAGGGCGAGCGCGGTCCAGGGCAGCAGCAGGTTCGAGGCCCAGGCGAGCGGGTTGTCGGCGAAGGCCTGGTAGGTGGGGTAGGGCAGCAGCCCGGCGACGCGGATGACTCCGTAGATGAGCATCACGGAGGTGAAGTACACCGGCAGGGAGGCCGCGGCGACCGCGCCGACCATCAGGGCCTTGTCGGTGGCGGTGTCCTTGCGCAGGGCGGCGGTCACGCCGGCGCCGAGGCCGAGGACCAGCCACAGCACGGCGGCGCCGAGGGCGAGGGAGGCCGATACGGGCAGGCGGTCCATCAGCAGGTCCCACACGGGCAGGGAGTTCTCGTAGGAGTAGCCCAGGCAGGGGAAGTCGCACTGGACGGCATACTGGCCGCTGCCGAGGGTGCGGCCGGTGAAGATGCCGGTGAGGAAGTCGAGGAACTGCCGCCACAGCGGCTGGTCCAGGCCCAGGTAGGCCCGCACGTCGGCCAGCCGTTCGGCGCTGCAGGTCTTGCCGCAGGCGGCCGCGGCCGGGTCGGAGGGCAGGACGTAGAAGATGGTGAAGGTGACGGCGGCGATGGCGAGCAGGACGCCCGCCAGGGCGAGCAGCCGGCGCAGGAGGTAGAGGATCAACTGCGGCCGCCCCTCGGGTCCAGGATGTCGCGCAGGGCGTCTCCGAGCAGGGTGAAGGCGAGCACCGCGAGGAAGAGGAAGGTGCTCGGGATGACGAAGTACATGGGGTCGGTCTCGTAGAAGGCCACGGACTCGGCGATCATCTGGCCCCAGGACGGGGTCGGCGGGCGGACGCCCACGCCGAGGTAGCTCAGCGCCGCCTCGGTGCTGATCATGCCGGGGATCAGCAGGGTGGTGTAGGCGATCACCGGTCCGGAGACGCCCGGGAGGACGTCGCGGGTCAGGATCCGCCAGGAGCCGGCGCCGCCGACGCGTGCGGCGTCGACGTACTCGCGGTGTTTGAGGGAGAGGGTCTGGCCGCGGACGACGCGCGCGACGCCGGGCCAGCCGAAGAGGCCGATGACGGCGGTCATGAGGACGATCCGGTTGACGTCCTTCGCCACCGACAGCATCGCGATCATGAAGATGAGGGAGGGGAAGGACATGGTCAGGTCCATCAGGCGGGACAGGACGGCATCGGTGCGCCCGCCGAAGTAGCCGGCGGCGATCCCGGCCGCGGTGCCCGCCACCACGACGATGGCGGTGGCGGCGAAGGCGATGAGCAGCGAGACCTGGGCGCCGGTGACGACGCGGGCGAACAGGTCGCGGCCGGAGACGGGTTCGACGCCGAGCCAGTGCTCGGGGCTGATCCCGCCGAGGTCTCCGAGCGGGAGGCCCCCGAGGTAGGGGTCGACGGCGCTCTTGTCGAACTCGTCGGGGGACCAGCCGCCGAGCGCGCCCAGCCAGGGCGCGGTCAGGGCCATCAGGACGAAGAGGATGACGACGCCGAGGCTGACGCGGACGGCGGGGCGGCGGCGCAGTTCCCGCCGGGCGAGCTGCCAGGGGCTGCTGCACGCGGGGACGTCCCCGGCCGGTGCGTGCGCGGCGGGTGCGGGGCCGGGTGCCGGTGCGGAGCCGGGACCGGGAGCGGAGCCGGGACCGGATGCGGTGGTGGTCATGGCGCGTGCTGCCTGCCCCGCCTCAGCCCTGGCTCTTCGACGGGTCCTTGAGACCGACGGTGGCGTAGTCGATGGTGCCGGTCCACACGGGGTGGCCGTACGCGCCCGCGATATTGGGGCCGACCAGCAGCGGCTTGCGCTCCAGCAGGACCGGCACGGACGGGGACTTCTTCATGATCTCCGCGTCGAGGTCGATCCAGGCCTGGTTGGCCTGCTTGGCGTCGGTCATGGCGTTGATCTCGTCGATCCGCTTCATGGTGGCCTCGTCCCGGAACTGGCTGTAGTTGCCCTGGTTGCCCTTGTCCTTGATGGTGCGCCCGTCGAAGACGAAGGGGATCCAGGTCGAACCGGAGGGGTAGTCGGGGCACCAGCCGGTGAGGGTCATGTCGGGCGTGGTGGAGAGATCACCGATGACGTCGTAGTAGGCGCCGGGGTCGACGGTGTCGATGACCACCTCGACGCCGGCGCGGGCCAGGCCCTGCTGGATGGCCTCGGCCTTGCCCTTGTCGCCGGTGGAGACGGTGAGGGAGACCTTCAGGGTCTCCTTGCCCGCGGCCTTGAGGAGTTCCTTGGCCTTGGCGGGGTCGCCGGCCGGCGCGATCTTCAGGGTGTCGGCCTGCTTGCCGCCGGTGAGGGCCGGGGGCAGGTAGGCGGTGGCGACCTCGTTGAGGGCCGGGCCGCCGCCGGCGGTGACCACGGCCTCCTTGTCGACGGCGTACTGCATGGCCTCGCGGACCTTGGGGTCGTTGAAGGGGGCGCGGGAGCTGTTCAGGTGGAGCATCTCCGTACAGCCCTGGGACTCGGCGAGGAGGCGGGCCTTGACGTCCGGCTTGGGCAGCACCTTGGGGGCGCTCTCGGGGCGCATGTCGGCGTACTGGACGGCGGAGGCGTCGGCGCCCTCCCCGGCGATGATCCGGTCGTCGATCTGGCCGCCCTTGAGGCCCATCACCACGACGAACTTGTCGGGGTAGGCCTTTCTGACGGTGTCGGTCTTCGGGTCCCAGTGCTCGTTGCGGACGAGGACCAGCTTCTTGTCGCGGTCGTACGTCTCGATCTTGTACGGGCCGGAGGAGAAGGGACGGGCGTCGTACTGGGTGCCCTTCTCCTGGGACTGCGGGACGGGCGCGAAGGTGGGGAGGGTGGCGGTGGCCGAGAACTCGGCGACGGGCCGCTTGAGTTCGAAGACGATCGTGCGGTCGTCGGGGGTCTTGACGGAGTCGAGGTGCTGCCCCTGGAGCGGGCCCTTGTAGCCCTCGGTGCCCGCGAGGTACTGGGCGGCGTAGTCGGGGCCGCCGGTGAGGTCGGGGGCGAAGGAGCGCTCGACGTTGTACTTGATGTCCTGGGCCTTGATCGGCGAGCCGTCCTCGTACTTCACGCCCTCCTTGAGGGTGAAGGTCCAGGTCTTGCCGCCGTTGGAGGAGGTGCCGAGGTCGGTGGCGAGGTCGGGGACGAGCTCGCTGCCGGCCTTGCCGGGCTCGGCCTTGAAGGTGACGAGTGTGCGGTAGAGGAGGCGGGTGCCGAAGTCCATCGTCGGCATGACCCAGTTGCGGGCTGGGTCGAGGTGGGCGAAGTCCTGGTTCGACAGGACCGTGAGGGTGCCGCCCTTGGCGGGGGTGCCGCCGAGGACCTTGCCGTCGTTGGCGGCGGCGGGGTTCGGGGCACCGCCGTCCGCAGAGCCCTTCTTGGGGTCGGAGCAGCCCGAGGCGCCGAGTGCGAGAGCCGCCACCAGAGCGGTGGCGAGGGCGAGTTGGGTGCGCTTGGTCATGGTCACTCCAGTGAAGGGCCGCGCTCTAGGGTGTGACCGGTAACATAGTAATGTGAAATTGCACTGACAAGACTTCGGTGCCCCCGTTATCCAGCCGTGTCCAAATCGGCCCCCGTGAAGGGCAGTTGCGAGCCGCACCGGCGCCCACCGGGTCCGTCGCCGTGATGCGGGCGGTCGTCGCCCATGCGGACGCGGCGGGCGACCCCGTGCGGGTGCGTCAGCTGACGGGCCGCGGCACCGTCTCCCGGGGGATGCGCGGGACGCGGCGGGCTTCCGCCAGGAGTTCGGCACTGGTCGCGCGGGGGTTCGCCGGGCAGGGCCGGAAGGGGCCCGGCGGAGTGCGGAACCAGGCGAAGTGCGGGCTCAGGGCCCCGGTGTCGGGGTGGCGCCGGGTGAAGTGGAGCACCCCCGCGTTGGCGACGGGTCCGGTGTGGCGGTAGTACTCCGTCCACGTGCCGGGCGTATGGCCGGCCAGCAGGAACGCGAGCGCCTGGAGGGTGTCGGCGTGGCTGACGGCGACGGCGGCCCGGGCGGGCTCGGCCAGCAGGGCGGCGAGCGGCACGCGCACCCGGTGGATCACGTCGGAGAGCGACTCGCCGCCGGGCGGCCCCCAGTGGACGGGGTGTTCCTCGCCCCGGGCGAGTTCGGCCCGCTGCCGCTCGGGGGTGAGGTGGTCCCACTCCCCCCATTCCCGTTCCCGCAGGCCGAGATCGAGCTGCCAGGCGCTGCCCGGGAGGTCGAGGAGGGCGGCCGTTTCCACCGCGCGCGTCAGCGGGGACACGGCGCAGGCGGGCGGGCCGGCCGGGATCCGGTCGCGCAGCCAGGCGCCCGTCGCGGCCGCCTGCTCCTCGCCCTTGGGGGTGAGCCGCCACTCCCACTGCGGCCGGGTGAAGACCCGGCGCGCGTACGCGCTGTCCGGCTCCCGGTAGGCGGCGTTGCCCTCGCTCTCCCCGTGCCGCACCAGGAACACGTCTTCCACCGCGATCCCGAGTTCCCCCACACCGGCCTCCGAACTGGTCGTCGTGGAAGGAGTGTCCCAGCAGGGCGCCGGTCCCGACAGGGAATCCCCCGATCGGGCGAGCCCTGTTCGAGCGCCCGGTTCGGGGCCCGGTTCGGGTCGGCGGGCAGGGCTTCGTACGCGGCGCCCGGTCGTGCTAACCGAGGCCGGAGCCGAGGCCCCCGGGCGTGCGGCCCACCGGTTCGTCGCGGCTCTGGGCCCACAGGGACCGGACGTGGCCGAGGTGGCGGATCATGCAGGCCTCGGCCGCCTCCGCGTCGCCGCTGATCATCAGGTCCAACAGCTCGATGTGTTCCTCGGCCGAGGAGACCAGCTTCCCGGCCTCGTCCAGGCCCGTCAGCCCGTACAGCCGCGACCGCTTGCGCAGGTCGCCCACCGTCTCGACCAGCCGGTCGTTGCCCGCGAGGCCGAGCAGGGAGAGGTGGAAGCGGCGGTCCGCCTCCAGGTAGCCGATGAGGTTGTGCTCGCGGGCGCTGGTGACGATCTCCTCCGCGATGGGGCGCAGCGCCTCCAGCTCTTCGGTGGTGGCGATCTTCGTGATCCGGCCGATGGTCGGCACCTCGATCATGGTGCGCAGTTCGGTGTACTGGTCCAGGTCGCGCTCGCTGACCTCGGTGATCCGGAAGCCCTTGTTGCGGACCGGTTCCACCAGGCCCTCGCGGGCCAGGTCGAGCATCGCCTCGCGGACCGGTGTGGCCGAGACGCCGAGTTCGGCGGCCAGGCCGGGCGCGGAGTAGACGCTGCCGGGGCGCAGCTCGCCCGCTATCAGAGCTGCTCGGAGGGCGTGGCCGACCTGGTCGCGGAGCCGTTCCTGGGCCTTGATGAGACTGTGCTGCTTCAGGTCACCCATTGCTCTTCCTCCGACACCCTTCACGCCACCGACGTGCAGAGGAACAGCGTACAATGTCACGTTTCGCTGTTCTCTCCGGCGGCGAGGTACATCGCCACCGCCACAGCGAGATCTTCCCAGGCCATGCCCACGCTCTTGAAGAGCTGTGGACAACTCTGCGTCCCGCCCACGGGCATGCGGCCCGTCACCAGGTCGGCCAGGGTGCCGTTGATATGACCGGGCCCGATGGCCCCCTCCGCCTCCGGTACCAGCAGGTCCCCCGCCTCCCGCAGGGCCGCCGCCCGCGACTCCACGTACACGGCCGCCCGTCGCACGAGGGCCGTGTCGGTCTCCCGCGCGTCCGGCTCGTGGGAGCCGACCGCGACGACCACCGCACCCGGGTCCACCAGACGCCCGTCGAACAGCGGTTCACGAGCCGTCGTACAGCAGGTCACCAGATCGGCGCCCGCCACGTCCTGCGGGCTTCCGCTGCGGGCGGGGACCCCGAGGGTGCGGGCGTACGCCGCGAGCTCCTCCGCACCGGCCGGATTCCGGGCGACCACCACCGCCTCCGACAACTCCCGCACGGCCAGAGCCGCGTCGAGGTGGCCGTAGGCCTGCGGACCGGAGCCGAAGAGCACCAGCCGCAGGGGCCGCCCCGCGGGGGCCAGGTGGCGCAGGGCCAGCGCCGAGACCGCCGGGGTGCGCAGCGCCGTGAGGGCCGCGCCGTCGAACAGCGCCAGCGGCTGCAGGGTCGGGCCGTCCAGCAGCAGGTAGGAGCCGGTGATCCGGGGCAGGCCGAGCGCCCGGTTGCCCGGCGCCACCCCCGCGACCTTCACCCCGGCGTACGCGCCCGACGCGGCCGGCATCAGCAGCAACTCCCCGCCCGGCACGGCCAGGGCGCTGCGCGGCGGCCCCGCCTCCGGGTCCAGCCCGGCGAGCAGGGCGTCCGCCAGCGCGTCCGCCGCCGCGGCCGGGGTGAGCAGCGCGGCCATCCGCTCGGCCCCGAACTGCGGGATCACAGCAGGAACCCGGCGCCGAGGGCGTCCTGCGGGTCGAGCGTGAAGAGGTGCTCACCGGTGCGGTACGCCGCCCCGGTGACCTCCGTGACCAGGCCGGCGCCCCTCCCCGCGGGGTCCTGCGGGACCAGCCGGCCGGTGAACACCGTGCCCGCCACCGACTCGTGCAGCAGGTCCTCGCCCGCGCCGAGCCGCCCGTCCTCCGCCAGTAGCGCAAGGCGAGCCGAGGTCCCCGAGCCGCAGGGCGAGCGGTCGATCTGCCCGTCGGCGAACACGGTGACATTGCGCTGGTGCGGGCCGAAAGGGGTGTCGGGCAGCTCCTCGTACAGGATCACCCCGTACACCCCCGACAGCAGCGGCCCGCCCGGGTGCCAGGTGCCCGGGTGCGTGGCGAGGGCGGCGCGGATCTCCCGGCCGGCCCGGACCAGGTCGGGCAGCGCGGCCCGGGAGACCTCCAGGCCCAGGTCGCGGGCGGCGACGGAGGCGTAACAGGCCCCGGCGTGGGCGATGTCCACCTCCGCCAGCCCGAGGGTGGTGGCGACCGGCACCTTGCGGGCGCCCACCCGGGCCGGGACGTTGCGGAAGGTGACCCCCGTGGTGCGGCCGCCGGCCCGGTGGACGGTCGCGCCGACCCGCCCCGAGGGCACGTCGATCCGTACCCGGACGTCCCCGTCGGCGGGGGCGGCGACCCGGCCGGTGTCCACGGCCCAGGCGCCGAGCGCCATCGCGCCGTGGCCGCAGGCGGTGGAGTAGCCGTCCTTGTGCCAGAACAGCACCCCGAAGTGGGCCCCGTCGTCGTCCGGAGGCACGACGAACCCGCCGTACATCCCGGCGTGACCGCGCGGCTCCTGCACGAGCAGGCGCCGTACGTCGTCCAGCGGGCCCCGGCGCGGGGCCGTCCCGGAGCCCCCGGGGCCGATCGCGGTGGCGCAGCGCTCGGCGACGGTGTCGCCGGGCACCGGCGGCAGTCCCGCCGCGGCGGCGTCGACGATCCGGAACGGTTCACCGGCGGTGTGGTAGTCCTCGGTCCGTACGGTCCGCATCACAAGAGGAACCCTCCGGGGAAGGGGTCGGACGGGTCGAGGAAGTACTGGGCGGTCCCGGTGATCCACGCCCGCCCGGTGACGGTGGGCACGACGGCCGGTCGCCCGCCCACCGTGGTGTCGCCGATCAGCCGGCCGGTGAACTCGGTCCCGATGAAGGACTCGTTGACGAAGTCGGCGCCGAGGTCCAGCAGTCCGCGGGCGTGCAGCTGGGCCATGCGCGCGCTCGTACCCGTACCGCAGGGCGAGCGGTCGAACCAGCCCGGGTGGATGGCCATGGCGTGCCGGGACCGGCGCGCGTCGGATCCGGGGGCGGCGAGGTAGACGTGCTTGACGCCGGCGATGCCGGGATTGTCGGGGTGGACCGGCCGGTCGCCCGAGGCGTTGACGGCGTCCATGACGGCGAGCCCCGCGGCGATCAGGTCGTCCTTGCGTGCCCGGTCGAAGGGCAGTCCCAGGGCGTCGAGTTCGACGAAGGCGTAGAAGTTCCCGCCGTAGGCGAGGTCGTAGGTGACCGTGCCGTACCCGGGGACCTCGGCCTTCAGGTCGAGTCCGACGCAGAAGGAGGGGACGTTGGTGAAGGTGACGGCGGTGGCCGCGCCGTCCTCGACGCGGACGTCGACGCTCACCAGCCCGGCCGGGGTGTCGAGACGGACGGTGGTGACCGGCTCGACGGCCTCCACCATGCCCGTCTCGACCAGGACGGTGGCGACCCCGATGGTGCCGTGCCCGCACATGGGCAGCAGGCCCGACACCTCGATGTAGAGCACCCCGAAGTCGGCGTCGGGCCGGGTGGGGGGCTGGAGGATGGCGCCGCTCATCGCGGAGTGGCCCCGCGGCTCGTACATCAGCAGGGTCCGGACGTGGTCCATGTGCTCGATGAAGTGGAGCCGCTTGTCGGCCATGGTGGCGCCGGGGATCACTCCGACTCCCCCGGTGATCACCCGGGTCGGCATGCCCTCGGTGTGCGAGTCCACCGCGTGGTAGACGTGGCGTGTACGCATGGGGGTCCCCCGTCGGCTAGTTGAGGCCCTCGGCGAGGGCCTTCTCGGTCGCGGCGCGGACGGCCGCCTCGGTCTCCCCGGTGAGCGGGAAACGCGGCGGGCGGGTCGCTCCGCCGGGGCGTCCGGCCAGGTCCATGGAGAGCTTGATGGCCTGGACGAACTCGGTCTTGGAGTCCCAGCGCAGCAGGGAGTGCAGGGACTTGTAGAGGGGCAGCGCGGTGGCGAGGTCGCCGGCGACCGCGGCCCGGTAGAGGGTGGCGCAGGAGCTCGGCAGGGCGTTGGGGTAGCCGGCGATCCAGCCGACCGCGCCGGCCAGGGCCAGTTCGAGCAGCACGTCGTCGGCGCCGATCAGCAGGTCGAGGCCGGGGGCGAGCTCGGCGATCTCGTAGGCCCGGCGGACGTCCCCGCTGAACTCCTTGACGGCGACGATGGATCCGTCCCCGTGCAGCCGGGCGAGCAGGCCGGGGGTCAGGTCCACCTTGGTGTCGATGGGGTTGTTGTACGCGACGACGGGCAGCCCGGTACGGGCGACCTCGGCGTAGTGGGCGCGCACGGTCGCCTCGTCGGCGCGGAAGGCGTTGGGCGGCAGCAGCAGGACGGACCCGGCGCCGGCCTCGGCGGCCTGGTCGGCCCAGCGGCGGGCCTCGGCGCTGCCGTAGGCCGCGACACCGGGCATCACGCGGGCGCCGTCGCCGGCGGCCTCGACGGCGGTGCGGACGACGCGGGCCCGCTCCTCGTCGGTGAGGGTCTGGTACTCCCCGAGGGAGCCGTTGGGGACCACGCCGTCACAGCCGTTCTCGATGAGCCAGGCGACGTGCTCGGCGTACGCGTCATAGTCGACGCTGAGGTCCTCGCGCAGCGGGAGCGCGGTGGCGACCATGATTCCGTGCCAGGGGCGGGTGCGGGGCAGGGTGGGCGCGGGGGTGTGCGCGTGGGTCATGAGAGCTCCCTAGAGTGATGTGTGACATTTTACTAGTGGGTGCGAAGGGACCACAAGGGTCCGGATCCGCCGGATCGGCCGGATCAGCCCTCGGCTGGCGGCAGTTCGGCCAGGTGGCGCAGCGGGACCGGGCAGGACAGGGGCCGTCGGTCGGCCGCGGGCTCCGCGCCGGCGAGGGCCGCCACCGCGGGACCGCACATGCGGCCCTGGCACCAGCCCATTCCGGCCCGGGTGAGCAGCTTGACGGTACGGGCGTCCCGGGCGCCCAGGTCGGCCACGGCCTCGCGGATCCGGCCGGCCGGGACCTCCTCGCAGCGGCACACGTCGGTGTCGTCACGCAGCCAGCCGGTCCATCCCGGGCCCGGGCGGTGGGCGGCGCCCATCGCCTCGGCGAAGCCGCGCAGCCGCGCGCGGCGCCGCCGCAGGGCGGCCGGCACGGGCGCACCGGCCACCGCACGCGCGGCGATCTCGCCCTCGGCCAGGGCCAGTTGGGCGCCGCCGATGCCGCCGGTCTCACCGGCGGACCAGATGCCGGGTACGGAGGTCCGCTGCTGCTCGTCCACCTCCAGGGCGACGGTGCCGTCGGCGCAGGAGCGGGTGGCGCAGCCGAGGCCGGTCGCCGGCTCCAGCTGCGGAACGAGCCCGTGGCCGACGGCGAGGGCGTCGCAGGGGATGCGGCGGGCCGTGCCGGGGACCGGGCGCCAGTCCCGGTCGAGGCGGGCCACGGTGACGGCCTCGACCCGGTCGCGGCCGTGCGCCTCGATGACGGCGTGCCGGGTGAGGAGGCGGATGCCGTGGCGGAGCAGGGCGCTGCCGTACATGGCGCCTTCGCCGAGCTTGCCGGGGTTGCGCAGCAGGGCGCGGGTGTGGGCGGCGTATCCGGTGTAGGCGGCGGCCTCGACCACGGCGGGCACCCGGGCCCCGGCCGCGGCGAGCGACCCGGCCACGGCGAGCAGCAGCGGCCCGCTCCCGGCGACGACGACCCGCCGGCCCGGCAGGACGAGCCCGCCCTTGAGCATGGCCTGCGCCCCGCCGGCCCCGACGACCCCGGGCAGGGTCCACCCGGGGAAGGGGAGTTGCCGCTCGTATGCCCCGGTGGCGAGGAGGACGGCGCGGGCGTGGACGGTGGCGGCGGTCTCCTCCGGGCCCGCGACGGCGTACAGGGCCCAGCGGCCCCGGCGGGTGGGGCCGTCCCCGCGGCCGGCGCCGCCCCCGTCCCCACCTCCGTCCTCGCCCTCGTCGCGGACCACGGTCCAGACGTGGTGGCCCGGGCGGTACGTGATCCGGCCGGCCGATTCGTGGGCCCGCAGGGCGGCTTCACGGCCGGCGTAGGCGGCCCAGCCGTGGTGCAGGGCCTCGGGCCGGGCGGCGCCCAGGCCGGGTGCGGGGTGGCGGTAGTACTGGCCGCCGGGCCGTTCTCCCGCGTCCAGGACGGTGACGCGCAGCCCGAGCCCGGCGGCGGTGACGGCGGCGGCGAGCCCGGCGGGCCCGGCTCCGACGACGGCGAGGTCGTACACCGCTCGGTCAGACGGCGAGGTCGGCACGGCCGGTCCCTTCCTGGGTGGTGACGGTGTCCCCGGGGCGGGCGGGGACGAGGCAGGCGCGCTGGTTCGGGCGGCCGTTGACGGTGACGAGGCAGTCGTGGCAGCTGCCGATGCCGCAGAACACCCCGCGGGGGGCGTCGCCTTCGCGGGTGGTCCGCCAGGCGAGGATTCCGGCGGCCCAGAGCACGGCCGCGATGCTCTGCCCCGCCTGGGCGGTGAGCTCCCGGCCGTCGAAGCGCAGGACGTACGTCGCGGTCGGGGCTCCACCGACGAGGGTGCGTGGTGTCCGGGTCATCGGCCGTTCTCCTTCGGCGTGGTGCGGGTCATCGGGCGGACTCCGGACCGGCGGACGGCCCGAAGCGGTCCGGGCGGAACGCGTCGGGCGGCAGCGGGGGTTCGGCCCCGGTGAGGGCGGCGGCGATGAGCAGGCCCGTCGCCGGGGCCAGTCCGATGCCCGCGCCCTCGTGGCCGCAGGCGTGCAGCAGTCCCGGGACCCGGGGGTCCGGGCCGATCGCCGGCAGGTGGTCGGGCAGGTACGGACGGAAGCCGTGGTAGGTGCGCAGGACCCGGACATCGCCCAGGACCGGGAACAGGGCGGCCGCCTGGACGGCGAGGCGCCGCAGCGCCTCCACCGACAGGGAGCGGTCGAAGCCGACGCGCTCCCGGGTCGCCCCGATGAGCACCGGGCCCGCCGGGGTGCCCTCGACCACGGCCGAGGACTGCAGGGCCGCGGATCCGCTCGCGACGTCCGCGATGTAGTCGGCGGCGTAGACCTTGTGCCGGACCACCCGCGGCAGCGGCTCCGTCACCAGCACGAACCCGCGCCGCGGCAGCACAGGGAGGCTCACCCCGGCCAGTTCCGCGATGCGGCCGCCCCAGGTGCCCGCCGCGTTGACCACCGCGGGGGCGAGGAGTTCACGGCTGCGGGTGCGGACCCCCCGCACCCCCCGCACCCCGCCGGACCCTCGGGCCCCCGTGAGGATGCCGGTCACCTCCTCGCCGAGGTGCAGTTGCGCCCCCGATGCGGCCAGCAGCCGCGCCGCCGCCTGGGCCGGCTGGACCTGGGCGTCCTGCGGGTAGTGGAATCCGCCCGCATGGCCCGGGGCCAGGTGGGGTTCCAGCTCGCGCAGGTCGTGGGGGCCCGCCTCGACGGCGTCGACCCCGGCCGCGCGCTGCCCCTCCGCGAAGGCCCGCAGCGCCTTGAGCGTGGTCTCGTCCGGGGCGACGACGAGGCCGCCCTTGGCCTCGTACTCGACCTCCGTCGGCAGCAGCGCGGCGAGTTCGCGCCACAGGCCGGCCGACAGCAGGGCGAGGTCGAGCTCCGGTCCGGCCTCCTTGTCGGAGACGAGGAGGTTGCCCTCCCCGGCGCCCGTCGTGCCGCCCGCGACGGGGCCTCGGTCGACGACGGCCACGGAGAGTCCGGAGCGGGCGGCGTAGTACGCGCATGCGGCTCCGACGACGCCGGCGCCGATGATCACGACGTCCAGGGGATGTCTCTTGGGCACGGCAGTAATATGTCACATTCTTTTAGAGGTGCCTAGGGTGTCCAGGCGCCCGGGGGATCCTGGCGCCGCCGGCCCGGTCCTGGTCGGGAGACCGGACCGGGCCGGGGCGGCCGGGGGCTCAACTGCGCAGCGGCCCCTCGCAGCTGTAGGCGGAGGTCCCGGCCGTGTGGGTGCTCCAGATCTCCACCGGGCCGAAGGAGCAGTTCATGTCGGCCAGGTTGTTGGAGGCGGCGCCCGCCCGGTCGAGGATGAAGTAGTCCACCGTCTCGGACATGTCCTTGAAGTTCTGGTCGTCGCTGCGCCAGTTCTTCAGGTTTGCGGTGATCCGGCCGGTACAGGTGAACCGGCGCTTGCCCGGGTCCCCGTTCTCGACGCAGTCGGGGGTGTTGTAGGTGGCCGCCGCGAAGGAGGACTTGACGTTCGCGAGCGCGGAGTCGCGCAGCCGGTCGTTGGCCGTGAAGGTGGTGTTCGGCACGTAGAGCTGGTCCACCTTGGCGATCTGCTTGTCCAGGAAGCGGTCGTAGTCGCGCTGGAGGTAGGTGTCGGCGCCCATCCGGTAGCGCCAGGCGTCGTACGCCTGCACGTCGTTGGCGCGCAGGTGGGTGTACATCTCGCGCAGGAGCGAGGGCTTCTCGGTCCACAGGAACTCGAAGAAGGTGCCGGCGTAGTTGTAGAAGCGGAAGCCGTCGCCGTCGTAGGTGGCGTTCAGCAGCTGCTCCACCGTCATCCGTGGCCCGCCGCCCGCCGTGTCGCTGATGATGCCCCTGACCAGGGACTTGCGCACGGCGATGCCGTTGTCACGGGTGGCGCCGTCGAAGAACTCGGCGGTGCCCTCGTCCATGGCGGTGGTCCGGTCGCCCTCGTACCAGGGGCCTTCGCCGAAGAAGCCGGGGACGGCGAACCGCCCGTTGAGGTAGTGCGTGTACTCGTGGCGGAAGAGCTCTTCGAGGGTGAGGGAGGAGTCCTGCGGGACGCGCCGCTGGTAGGTGTAGAAGGTGGCGCCGTTCTCGATGTACATGCCGCCGTTGTTGGTGCCGTAGCCGTACAGCATCGTCTGGTAGGTCACGTAGTCGGCGCGGGAGGCGTACAGCACGATGTTCAGCGAGGTGTTGGGGTCGCCGGCCAGCGGCTGGTCCGTGCCCAGCACGCGGTGGAACTGCGTCTTGACCTGCTTGCTCGCGTAGTAGAGCTGGTCGACGGTGGCCCGGTCGAGGGCCGTGCGGACCTTGATGGCGCCGTTGTCGTAGGTGTAGGTGTTCGGGAAGAGCACCTTCTCGATGTCCTCCTTGCACACCCCGTACGGCTTGCACGCCTCGAAGGTGTTCAGCCAGGAGACGATCTTGGCCCACTGCTCGCTGCCGTTGCCCCAGCCGGCCTTGACCGGTTCGAGCAGGGCGCCGAGGTCGGCGACGACCTGGCTCTGCAGGCCGTCGATCTGGCCGAAGCGGCCGTATTCGCCCAGCGCGTCGCGGGCCACCCAGTCGTTGGCGGTGCCCTTGAGATGGGTGTAGCCCGCGAAGGCCTTGAAGGCGGCCCGGTACGAGGCGTCGGCCTTGGCCGCGGCCTGGAAGGCGGAGTCGTCGTTGCCCGGGTACACGCCGAGGTAGTTGACCACGAGGGCGGCGAGGGCGGCGCCGCCCCAGTTCGCGTCGCGGTGGGTCGCGGTGTGCGACGGGTCCATGGTGGCCAGGACCTTCTGCACCAGGCCCAGCTGGCTCTGGCGCATGCCGGGGCCGGTCGCGTAGAGCGCTTCGCGCAGGGTCCGGGCGTTGGAGGCGGTGGCGTCGAAGGTGCGGGCCGCATTGCCGAAGTCGGTGACGGCCTTGCTCATGGCCCCGATGGTCGGCGCGTCGGTGAGGTCGATCTCGGGGCGCGAGAAGTCGTGGTACACCGCGGCGTGCAGGTAGGTGAACATCTCCTCCAGGTGGGAGGAGTTCTTCCCGTCGTGGGAGGCGGCCAGGGCGGATATCCGGCGGGACACGGCCTGGACGTGCGCGTCGGACATGACGGGGGTCAGGCGGGCGTCCCAGGTCCAGATCAGGCCGCGCAGGCAGACGTCGGCGGTGACCGCGGGGTCGGCCAGGAAGTCGGCGAACTGCTCCGGGGCGAGGGCGGTGATCCCGTCGAGGGTGCAGGGGACGCCGGCGGCGGTCCTCCCGGTGGGCGCGGCGGCGAGGGCCCGGTTCTTCTCGGTGCGCTCGCTGCTCGCGGGGGCGGGGGTGGCGGCTCCGGGGACGCGGCCGTCCACGGCCAGCCCGCCCGGGGTCCGGGCGCTCGCCGGGGCGGCCTCCTTGGGCGAGGCCAGGCGGTCGACCTCGTCGAAGGGGTTCGGTGCGGCGGCGCCCCGGGCGAAGGCGGCGGGTGCGGCGGCGGGGGCCGGGGCGGAAGAGGGACCCCGCTCGGCGGCCTGGGTCACGGCCTGTCCCGCGGTGGCGAGGAGGGTGACCGCCACGGCGGCGGAGAGGAGGGACGTACGCACAGCTCTGTGCTGGGACACCAAGGACTCCTGGGAGGCAGGGGAGGTGGGGGAATGGTGCGCGAGGTGGTGCGTGAACTGCGGTGCTCTGCACGGCGTTTGACGGGGATTAACGTGCCGCGGTGTGAGCTGTAACATAGTAATGTGAAATTGCACTGACAAGACCTGTGTGCCCACCAGTTCGCACCTTCTTGAGGGAGCCCTTGTGTCCGACGCCTCTCCCCGCCTCAACATCGGCAGCCACGACCTGCCGGTATCACCCGAGTTGTCCCGCTTCATGGCAGGCGACTGGGCCCCTTCGCCGCTGCCCGACTCCACGCGGGTGGCGGCGTACGAGGTTGCCCCGGCCCGGCGCGCCCGGCTCTCGGCGCGCTTCCCCGGCGAGCGGCTGATCATCCCCGCCGGGGAGCTCAAGGTGCGCTCCAACGACTGCGACCACCGCTTCCGGCCGCACAGCGCGTACGCGTGGCTGACCGGGCTGACGGGCGAGGACCAGGTGGGCCACGTCCTGGTGCTGGAACCCTCGGGCCCGCACGGCCACGAGGCGGTGCTGTACCTGCGCCCCCGCTCCCCGCGCGCCGGCGGGAACGAGGAGTTCTACCGGGACCGGCGCTACGGGGAGTTCTGGGTGGGCCGGCGCCCCGACCTGGCGGAGGCCGAGCGGCTGACGGGCCTGCGCTGCGCGCACCTGGACAGCCTGGGCGACCCGGTTGGCCGCAACGCCTCAACGGACGTCGAACTGGCCGCCGCGCTCTCCGAGTTGCGGTTGGTCAAGGACGCCTGGGAGGTCGGGCAGCTCCAGCTCGCCGTCGACCACACGGCCGCCGGTTTCGAGGACGTGGTACGGGCGCTGCCGCGCGCCCTGGCGCACCCGCGCGGCGAGCGGTGGATCGAAGGGGTCTTCGGCCTGCGGGCCCGGGCGGAGGGGAACGGGACGGGGTACGACACCATCGCGGCGTCGGGCGCCCACGCGTGCGTCCTCCACTGGATCCGCAACGACGGCCGGCTCGACCGCGGCGACCTGCTGCTGCTGGACGCGGGCGTGGAGACGGACAGCCTCTACACGGCGGACATCACCCGCACCCTCCCGCTGTCGGGGCGCTTCTCCCCCGTGCAGCGGCAGGTGTACGAACTGGTGCTGGCCGCCCAGGAGGCCGGCATGGCGGCGCTGCGGCCGGGCGCCAGCTTCCGGGACTTCCACCGGGCCGGGATGCAGGTGATCGCCGAGGGGCTGGCGGAGTGGGGCGTGCTGAAGGACGCGCAGGGTGATCTGCACCGGCGCTACACACTGTGCAGCAGCGGGCACATGCTGGGGCTCGACGTCCACGACTGCGCGAAGGCCCGGGCCGAGACGTACCTCGACGGGGTGCTGGAGGAGGGCCAGGTCCTCACGGTCGAGCCGGGGCTCTACCTCCAGCCGGACGACGAGACCCTGCCGGCGGAGCTGCGCGGCATCGGCGTCCGCATCGAGGACGACCTCGTCATCACGGCGACGGGCGCCCGACTGATTTAGGGCGGCCGTCCGTGC